>JACKOW010000020.1:35000-62424 GCA_024234055.1 Rhodanobacteraceae bacterium | reverse complement strand
CGGGTCAATGTAGATGCATTTGACCTGCCCGGCATAGCGCGGCAGCAGGGCCTTGAGCGCATGCAGGTTGTCGCCCTGCACGATCAGGTTGCCACTGGCGCTGTCGCCGCAGGACAGTTCCGGCACCGGCTCCAGGAGGCGGAAGGGCACGTCCTTGTGATGTTTGACGACGGCTTCTTTGCCGATCCAGTTCAGTGTAGGCATGCGTCGGGTGACCCTCAGTTCTTGCCGGCGGCGGTGCCGCCCTCGTTGCGTTCTTCGTTCGCACCACCGGCGCGCACCCAGTCATCGACCTCGGACGCCTTGAACTTCCACAGCCGCCCGACGCGGTGGGCCGGCAGGCCCTTGCGGTCGATCCAGCGGTAGATGGAATCGCGCGTCACGCCGAGATGCTCGGCGATCTGTTCCACGGATACCCAGGGCTCGGTCATCACGCGCTCCATCGGCGACGAGTCATGCGGCACAAAGTCGCAATCAATCGTATTGGTTCGAATCTATCAGGTGATGTCGCCAGCGGCCACCGGACGCTTGGCTTGATCCCCGACCAGCGCGTTCATGGGACTCCGAACACCCCACGGAGCATCCCATGACCACAGTCTCATTGACCCCCGCCCAGCGCGCCATCCTCGGCCAGGCCGTTGGCCGCCGCGAGGGCCGGATCGACTGGTTTCCGCCCGCGATCAACGCTGGCGCACAGCGAAAGGTACATGCATGCCTCGCCAAGCGCGGGCTGGCGTGGCAGGTTCGCAAGCCGTGGCAAACGACGAGCCGCAAGTGGTCTTGCCGTTGCGTAACCTCGCGACGATGTGGCCGACGCTGTGTCCGGCAGAACAGCGGCAACTTGCGCGGGGCTTCTACTGGCTTCAGCTGCTCGACGACGGCGTGGTCGCTAGCGGCAGCGACATCGCACGGCGCCAGGGACTGCATCGGTCCACTGTCAACGAGCCGCCGGCCAACGTCCACAGGCCATCGACGCCGGCCAGCCGCCGCCATGCATGAGCTTGCTGTGGTTTCAGCGCAACGCGCTGCCGGCGGACTGGGTGGTGCAGCGCGAGATCGTCGAGCGCTTCGATGCCCGAGCGGTCGTCACTCTTCGAACAATTCCGAGTGAGTGCCCGCGCGCACGAAGATGAGGGCGTTGCCCTCCAGTCGGTAGATCAGCAAGAAGTCACCACCGATGTGGCACTCGCGGTGGTCGGCCCAGTCGCCCTTGAGCGGATGGTCCAGCCATTCCGGGCCCAGCGGCGCATCGTTGGCGATGAGCAGCAGCATCGCCTCCTTCAACCGATTCAGGTCGTATCGGCCTGATCGGGAGAGGCGCTCCCAATCCTTGAGGAAGGTCCTGGTGTAGTCGCACGCCCTGGGCGGTGCGGCCCGCTTACTGCTGGCGGGTTTTTTCGAGGTCATCGATCAAGGCGTCAGCAGATTCGAAGCGGGCTTTGCGCGCCTTGGCCATCTCGCGGGCATCGATCATCGCCGCGCGGGTCGTGGCGTTGGGGACCTTCAGCTCCAGCGGGAAGGCCTGGTCGTTGACCACACGCTTGAGCAGGATGCGCACCGCATCCGACACGGACAGCCCCATGGCGGCCAGTGCCTCGCTGGCTTGCGCCTTGATTTCGTCGTCCACCCGGACGTGCAGCATTGAGGAATGAGCCATGGTTGAATCCTCCGTTTTCCGAATTGTGTATCTCGATTGCGATACGGTCAAGTGCGGTGGATGGGTATGCTCGGGTGAGCGGCATCGCCAACCGGTAGCGTTGGGCGCCCGAGCGCTGGCCATGGTTGACGGCGAACCCGCCCACGCAAGTGGCTGTTCTGGCGAGGAATAGGCCTTCGCCCACCCGAAAGGAAAACGGAGAACCGAGAATGCTCCAGCCCCGAAGTGCGGCGATCTTGGTGGTACTGGCCGACGGCCACCCGCAAGGCCGAAGCCCAGAATCCCGCGCGGTGCGGGGATTCGCGCAAAGAAAAGGGCCCGGAGATTAGCCGGGCCCTACTGTTTGGTGGAGGCGGGGGGAGTCGAACCCCCGGTCCTGCCCGCGAGCACAGCTCGCGGGCGTTCAAGCCTCGCGACGCATGCGTCGCGTCGCGCTATGCGCGAGCGGCTCTCACCCGCAAGCGTACGGGCGTTCGACGTCGGCATCCTGAAATGACAAAGGCCGCCATCGCTGGCGGCCTTTGGTGGTTTGGTGGAGGCGGGGGGAGTCGAACCCCCGTCCGCAAGCCCTACGTCTTGTGATCTACATGCTTAGCCGATTCTTTGATCTCGTCGTACGGTGCTCCAATTGGCGGGATAACCGTGCAACCAGCCCTGAGGTTTTAGCTGCCGACGTCGGGCACGTCTGGCTCGCGATTTCGTGATTCTGACCCACCTTTACCGAGCACGAACACAAGATAGGGTGGTTAAGCAGCCCTTAGGCTGCTAGAGCGTAGACTTCGTCGTTCGCGACTAGAGTCTTGCAGCTGGATTAACGAGGAAAGCTACCCCCTCGGCATGCACCCAAGGTTTCGTGACTCCCGTCGAAGCCATTGCGCCCCCAGTTGCAAGACGGAGTGTAGGGGTAGGGGGCCGGGTATTCAATGGCGGCATTCAATCGCGTTCAGATTGGGTGGGCTTGAGCCGCTGCACTGGAACGGTCAGGTTCGCCAGGTTCCGGCCACGGACCCGGACCAGGCTGTGGGAGCGGACATTGTCCGCGATCGGGGCTGGAGTGTGCATGGAGCTAGGCATCGCGGCTGAAGCCGCTCTCTCAGAACAAGCCGCAAGTCCATGCTTTTGCAACATCTGTGGGAGCGGGCTTCGCCCGCGAGCCTTCGACAAGCCACGGCAAAGATCGCGGGCAGAGCCCGCTCCCACAGGGTGCCTCGCAAGTTCTGCGCACGAAGATGCGCACCGAAGCGGTGCGGCAGGGACTCCCACAGGGACCGGGGTAGCTCGTTGCAAGCCACCTGTCTCGGCCCGAAACTGCCTACGAGCCATGAACCCCCGGCGTCATTGCGAGCGTAGCGAAGCAATCCAGACATACAGCCGCAATAGCACTGGATTGCTTCGTCACTGCGTTCCTCGCAATGACGCGTCAAGAAATGGCGATATGGGTTCATGGAGAGGCACACTGAAGATCTGACGCTGTTCTTTGCGTTCTCTCTGCTTTTCCTTTGCTTTCTCGGCGTCCGGCTTCTGGCCGCGCCCTGCCTCAGGACTGGATCGTCGCCCTGCAGGTCGCGCCGCGAGGGCGCTCTTGCGATCCGCTGTTCGGGGGTGGAGCGTCGTGTCGGGCTTGCTCGGCTGGCTCGCAATGTCAGGCGCTGAGAGGCTTTGCCGACAACCGACAACCGACAACCGACAACCGACAACCGACAACCGACAACCGACAACCGACAACTGTAGTACTCAGACGGTCTGGACGATGAACCGCGTCTCGTACAGCAGCTGATCGATTTCGGCCGGCTGGCCGGCATCGAACTGGAAGGCCAGATGATCATCGCCAGCGCGGACCAGGGTGGCACGCATGTCAACGACGGTGTCTTCGTCGAAAATGAAGAACAGGCGGAAGGGCGGCTGGATGCCTTCCTTCCAGGTGAGCGGGCGGCTGAGACGGGCGCCGCCGCCGGAGATATCCTGGGCATTGGTCAGGTAGCCGCCACGGGCGCTGGAGATCAGCACGGCGACTGCGCTGATTTCCGTACGTGGGTGACGACGCTTCTCGTAGCCCTGAACCATGACGCTCTCCCTGCCGAAGCAGAAACATAAGCCGAGCGCCAGCGCGACACAAGTCGGTGAGGGTGAAGATGTGAACTGGAGCGCTGCCGGGGGTTGAGCCTGGAAGCCCCGATCAAGACGCAGCAGGGTCATCGGGCGCGCGCATCGAGATGCCTCGTGTAGGCGCCCTTGTGGCGCGATCAAGGGTGTGGATCGGCGCTTCGCCGGTCGCGATGCGAGGTCGCTCCTGCCTCGGCGCCTAATCCGCTCCCACCCGCAGGGTCTGTGCCGGCGGTGTGGCGCTGACGCCGCGCAACACCAGCCAGGCGGCGGTCAGCGACAGCGCCGCGCCGAGTGCGGCACCGGCCAGTGGCAGCCACCAGGGTGCGGCGTAATCGATCTGGAACACGCGGTCGGCCAGTGACCAGCCGGTGACCAATGCTGCCAGTCCGCCGAAACCGCCGCCGAGTGCGCCCACGCTACCCAGTTCCAGCCATTGTGTGCGCTGCAGCGTGCGTTGCGACGCACCAAGACTGCGCCACAGGGCGCTTTCGAAGCGTCGGGCGCCGGCGCTGACCGACAGCGCCGCCAGCAGGACAGTGGCCGCCGCCGCCAGCGCGCACCAGAAGATGACTGACAGGCTGCGGACCACCGCATCGACTACGCCGAGGATTCGGGTCAGCAGCGCATCGACATCGATCAGCGTGATGTTGGGGTAACTGCGGATGACACTGCCCAACTGGCGCGCCTGCTCGGCATCGGCGCGGATGCTGGTCACCCAGGTGCTGTCCAGGCCAGCGACGGTCTGTGGCTTGAACAGCAGGAAGAAATTGACCCGGAAGGAATCCCAGTCGACCTTGCGCACATTGGCGATCCGGGCCTCGATTTCGCGGTCGCCGACGCTGATCGTCAGGCGATCGCCGACGCCGAGGTTGAAGGTCCTGGCCCAGTTCTCGGCGATCGACACTTCCGGCCCTTCACTCCACCAGCTGCCGGCGATCAGGGTATTGGCGGCCGGCAGCTCCTGACTCCAGCTCAGATTGAGGTTGCCGTCGATGAAGCGCGCCGCGCGCGGGTCGGTGTAGGCCTCGGGCGTGGGTTTGGTGCCGTTGATGGCGACCAACCTCGCCACCGCAAAAGGATAGAACTGCGCATCGCCGATACCGAGATCCGCGAGCTGTGCTCGCAGCGTCTCGGTCTGATCGGGCTGGATGTTGAGCAGGAAGCGATTGGGCGTGTCCTGATCCAGGCCGCTGCGCCATTGCCGCACCAGATCGCCCGAGACCACACCCAGCAGCAACACGGCCGCCAGCGCCAATGCCAGTGAGACGGCCGACAACAGCGTGGTGCCCGGTCTGGAGGCAAACTGACGCAGCGCCTGACGGGTGACGAAGCTGCGGCCCGGCGTGTGCTTGCGAATGGCGCGCAGCAGCAGCCACATGACTCCCGCCAGGCTCAGCGCCAGTACGCTCATGCCGATCATGGCGATGATGCCGAGCTGACCCTCGCCGGTGAGCAACCAGATCGCCAGCGTGAGCACGCCGAGCGCAGCAGGGTAGGCCAGCCACTCGCGCAGGCCGAGGCGATCCTCGGTCTGTCGCAGCAAGGTCGACGGCGCCGTGGCAGTGAGTTTGGCCAGCGCTGGAAGGGTAAAACTCAGGTAGGCCAACACGCCGACCAAGGCGCCGAGCAAGGCGGCGCGTGGGCCGGGGTTCGGCAGGGTTTCGTTGAACAGCGCGCCCACGCCGAGGGCAATCATCGCTTGCAGTCCATAGCCCAGGGTAATACCCAGCGCAATCGCCGGCAGTCCGTACAGACCCAGGGTGGCCCCGAGCTGCAGCAGGATGCGTCTTCGCGACAGGCCGAAGCAGCGCAGTTGGGCGACGACTTCACGGCGGGCTTCGGTGTAGCGACGCGCGGTCAGGGCGATGGCCAGGGCTGCCAGCCACAGCACCGCCAACGCCGCCAGACCGAAAAAGGCCCGGGTCTGGCGACCGACCTCGGCCAGCTGCTGCTCGGCATCGCGAGCCAGGGTCAGCCGCTGACCCTTCAGTTGCGGGCGGACCGATTCGGCATAACCCTCCACGGCAGCGATGGGACCCGCAATCAGCAGACGGTGAAAGGCGCGGCTGGCCGGGCCGAGCAGACCGAGACGGGTGACATCCTCGATGCGGACGATGGCTCGGGGGGCCAGGGTGAGGAAGCTGCCGGCGCCCTCCGGGTCCTCGGTGAGCACGCCGGCCACGCGCAGGCGGGCATTGCCGATCTCCACGTCGGCGCCGACCTCCAGTTGCAGCGCGGCCAGCGCCCGGGCGTCGATGTAGGCGGTCCCTGTCGCCGGCGCCGCAGCCATTGCTCCGAGACCCGTCGCTGTCATCGCCGTCTTCAGTTGCCCACGCAGCGGATAGTCGTCGGCAACAGCCTTGACTTCGACCAGTACGCTGGCTTCGCCGGCAAACAAAACGGTCGGGAAGGCGACTACTGGCGTGGTCTGTAGTCCGGCGGCGCTGGCTTGATCGACCAGCGTTGCCGGAATCGGCTGGCGCGAGGACAGCACCGCATCGCCACCGATCAGTTCGCCGCCGCGCGCGTTCAGGGCACGCTCGACGCGGTCGGTGAAGGCAAGCACGCCGGTGGCGGCGGTAACCGCCACCAGCAAAGCCGCCAGCACCGGCTTCAGTTCAGCGGCGCGCCATTCGCGACGGGCGTGGCGCAACAGGGTGATCAGCAGGTTCATGCGATCCGCCGGCCGGCTTCGAGCCGGATTTGAGTCTGACAACGAGCGGCGAGGCGCAGATCGTGGGTCACCAATATCAAGCTGGTGCCGGTATCGCGGTTCAGCTCGAAAAGCAGATCGGCGACGCGGGCACCGGTGTTCTGGTCCAGATTGCCTGTGGGCTCGTCGGCGAACAGCAGCTTGGGGCCGATCGCAAAGGCCCGCGCCAGGGCCACGCGCTGCTGTTCACCGCCCGACAGCTGCCGCGGCAGATGATCGAGCCTGTGCGCCAGACCCACCCGTTCCAGCGCGGCGCGGGCCTTGGTCATTGCTGCCCGGTTGCCTGCCAGTTCCAGCGGTGCGGCGACATTCTCCAGCGCTGTGAAACTGGGTAGCAGATGAAAGGCCTGGAACACGAAGCCGACTCGTCCCAGGCGCAGTGCGGCGCGACCATCTTCATCCAGGCCCTTCAGGTGCTGGCCGAACAGAGAGATTTCACCGCTGCTGGGCTGATCGAGCCCGGCCAGTAGCGACAGCAGAGTGGTCTTGCCAGAGCCTGATTCGCCGACGATGGCCAGTGATTCCCCAGCTGGCAGCTGAACGTCAATGGCATCGAGTACCGACAATTCACCGGCTGCAGTCAGGACTTGTTTGCTAATGTCGCTGGCTTCAACGACGAGTTCGGTACCGCTATTCATGAGGCGAATCCTGTTTCTGCTGTTGCTGTGGTGGGGAACTGCACTGGCGGCTGCCGAGGTGCGCACGCTGCTGGTGATGGGCGACAGCTTGAGCGCGGCACACAACATCCCGACCGATCAAGGTTGGGTGCAATTGCTGCAGAACAAGCTGGCCGAAAGTCATCCTGGTCAGTGGCAGGTGGTCAACGCCAGCATCAGTGGCGAAACCACAGCCGGTGGTCTGACCCGTTTGCCTGCTGCCCTGAAGACCCATCGACCCTCTCTGGTGCTGATTGAACTCGGCGCCAATGATGGGCTGCGCGGCCTGCAGATTGCGTCGATGCGCGCCAACCTGTTGCAGATGATCGAACTGGCCCGCGGAGCGGATGCCAAGGTCGGTCTCATCGGCATTGAACTGCCCGCCAACTACGGCGAGGCCTACCGCAGTCGTTTCCGGGCGGTTTACCAGCAACTGGCCAGCGAGCTGCAGCTTCCGCTCCTGCCCTTCCTGCTGGACGGTCTGGCCATGGATCTTGCCAACTTCCAGGAAGACCAGGTTCATCCGACCGCTGCGGCGCAGGCGCACATCCGCGACACGGTATGGAACTGGCTCGAGCCGCAGCTGAAATGAGGCAGGGGAGCGGCTCAGCTCCGAGTGATTCTGCGGAGAGACGCGCGCCTGCGCGGCCGCTTTTTGTCCCTGGCCTCAGCAAAGCTCCGCCACCGCGCTCTCCAGGAACAGGTATCGCAAGTTATTGATGCGTGATTGCAAGGAGCGCAGCGACTAAGCAATCCAGTGCTTCTGAGGATGTGTGTCTGGATTGCTTCGCCACGTTCTCCATGAGCCTATATCGTAAGTGTTTGATTGGCCGTAATGGTGCCGTTTGCGCGTAGGCCGAGGGTGCGCGCCGCAGGCGCGTTCCCCGGCGCAGTCCAAGGGCGCCGGGGAGCCGCTGTGCGGCACCCTCGGCCTACTTCCGTTCCGATGGTTCATGGCCCGTGGGCAGTTTCGTGACGATTCAAGCGGTTCGCCTCGACGCCGACTCAGGGCCCGCACGCAGACTCTTGTCCCAATCCATGACCTGAAACAGCGCCGATTCATGTCTGCACGGCCGTTACCGCTATGATCCGCGGCTCCGATATGGCTACGGCGGCCCCATGGAACATCGTTTGACCCTGATCCGGGTGCTGACCGAGTGCACCGAGCGTGCCGAGCACCAGCCAATGAGCCTGGGCGAGGCGCTCGACAGCCTGAAGACTTCGGCCTTTGCGCTGTCCACGGTGTTGTTGTGCCTGCCCTTCCTGCAACCATTGACGCTCGGGCCGCTGTCCAGTGCCGGCGGCCTGGTGCTGACCTCGCTGGGCTGGCAACTGCTGCGCGGGCGCGAGCGCATGTGGCTGCCGACCAAGATCTACGAGATCAAGCCTTCGACCAAGCTGTGGGAGCGCCTGCTCGGCCTGTGTCAGTGGTTGATCCGGATGCTGGCGAAGATCACCCGTGAGCGACTGACTTCCTGGGTCGACGGCCGTTTCGGTGAACGCTTCTGCGGCAGCCTGATTGCGATCGGTGGCTTGCTGCTGGTGATCCCGGCGCCGATCTTGCCCTTCAACAACACGCTGCCGGCGCTGGGGATGCTGTTTGCCGCCATCGCCCTGCTGGAACGGGACGGCCTGATGGTGCTGGTCAGCATCTTCTGGCTGATTGCCACGGTGGTGTACTTCGCCGCCTTTTTCTATGCGTTGTTCTTCCTTGGGGCCGAGGCCACCGAATGGTTCAAGACCCTGGTGCCGGGCTGGTTCAGTTGACACAAGACGGGGAGCCGGATTTGATCTTGCCGTAGACTGATGCTCGGATCGTACTGATGCAGGAGACGGCGTGCAGCCCCATACGCGATGGCGCCCGCTCACCCAACCTTGGGTGATTGCACACCGCGGTTGCAGCGGACATCTGCCTGAACACACCTTGCCGGCTTACGCGCTGGCGATCGAGCAGGGCTGCGATGTCATCGAGCCCGATCTGGTGGCGAGTGCCGATGGCGTGCTTTACGCGCGACATGATCTGGGTTTGGCCCGAAGTACGGATATCGCTCAGCGCCCCGAGTTTGGGGAACTTCGCCGGCCCGGACCTGATGGCAACGAGGACTGGTGGATTGCCGATCTCTGCTCGACGCAGATCGATCAATTGCGCGCCGTTCAACCCTGGCCCGCGCGCGCTCATCATCGCGATGGCTGTTACCGGATTCCGCGTTTCAGCGAGATTCTGAAACTGTTGCTGGAGCAGCGTCGGCGACGCGGGCGGAACCTTCTGGTCTATCCCGAACTCAAGCATCCCGGTTACTTTCTCGATCGGGGAGTGGATGTGGTAGAGCTGCTGTATCGTGATCTGGCTGCTGTCGGCCTGTTGGGAGCCGAGGCGCCGGTTCTGGTGCAGTGTTTTGATGGCGACTGCCTGGCCCGGGTGCGCCAGCGTTGCGGGTCACGGGTAGTGCAGCTGTCGGTGGAGCTGCCCCGCTTGCAGCCGGAGGTTGACGGCTATGGGGTTGGCAAACCGGCGCTGTTGACGCCGCCTGGACGCGACTTCTTGGCCGCTGCCCATGCCGCTGATCAGATGGTTCATGCCTGGACTTTTCGTGATGATCAGCCCGCGCCTGACCTGAGCCCGGTGGAGGAGTGCGCCCACGCCTTTGCGCTCGGTTGTGATGGCCTGTTCGGCGATTTCCCCGACACCGTGCGCGCAGGTCGAGTGCTGGCCAGCGCTGAGCCGGTCAACGCCGATTCGTCGGTATCGCTGCTCTCGCTGACCGGCGCGGCCATCCGCCCTTTCCTGACGGCCCTGGCAAGGTTGCGCATCCGGGTATTCCGGGAATGGCCGTATCTGTACGACGGCGATCTGGAATACGAATCCAGATATCTGCAGACCTACAGTCGGTCGCCACGCAGCCTGTTCGTGCTGGCGGTGGACCAGGGGCGCATCGTGGGCTGCGCCACAGCTGTACCCTTGTGTGACGAAGCGGAATATTGCCGAGCGCCGCTGCTGGCTGCCGGCTACGATGCAAACCGTGTCCTCTACTTCGGCGAATCCGTGCTCGACACTGCATATCGAGGCTGCGGTCTGGGCCATCGCTTCTTCGATGCCCGCGAACACTATGCGCGCTCCCTGGACGGCATCACCCACACCTGTTTCTGCGCCGTCGAGCGTGACTCGGACGATCCCCGACGCCCGCCGCAAGCGCGGTCCTTGCACGATTTCTGGCTGGGCCGCGGCTACCGGCGCCAATCTGCGTTGCGGGCAAACTTCAGCTGGCGCGAGTTGGGCCAGACGGCCGAGTCCGGGCACGACATGGGATTCTGGTTGAGAGCGCTGGATCGTGACTGAGCCTGCAGAGCCCGCTGCCGATCAGATCGCCGGCCTGCGTGCTGAACTGGCACGCCTGCAAGCAGAGAATCGGGCCTGGCGCAGTGCCCATGGGGCCAGTCGGATTGCGCAAATTGACCTTGATGAACAGGGTCGCATTCTGGTCGCCACCGAACGTGCCGCGGAACTGCTGCGCCGGGACAGCGCCGAATCTCTCATGGGCAAATCCCTTTCCGAAGTCTTCGCAGACGGTCAATGCGAGCAGATCAAGGAGTGCATAGCGCAACTGGACGACAACAGCCTGCGCGAGCGCCGCTGCATGGTCCGCGCTCAGGGGCGGCGCGGTCGCCCGGCAGTGTGGCTGCGTGCAACCCTGTCACGTTCCGCCGCCGGTGATGGCAATCTGGTGCTGGTTCTGACCGACGTCACCGATATCGAACTCAGCCGCCGCGAACTGGCGGCCGATGTCGATCTTTTTGGCGCGCTGCTGCAGGTGGCGGGCGTCGAATTCTTTGAATGGCAGCACGACGGTTCGCTGCGCAGTTCACCAGGCTTTCTGAGGCTTCTGGGCCTGTCGGCCGATGCCACACTGCCGGAGCAGTTGCCAAACTGGGTGGCGCGGCTGCATCCGGATGATCGGGGCCGGGCCCGCCGGCATTTTGCCCGCGCCTTGGCCGGCCCTGCCGATCCCATCGAATTTCGCGTCATTGGCGACGACGGACGTAGCCGCTGGGTGCGGGTGGCGGCGATTGTGCGTCGTGACGAGGCCGGGGTGCTGGCCTGTGTGTCCGGCGTGCTGCGGGAGGTATCGGCCGAGCATGAATCCCGCTCCCACCTGCTGCGCTTGCGAAGCCTGATCGATACCGCACGGGCTGCAATCCTGATGGTCGACGGTCAGGGGCGCATTGTGCTGGCCAATCAGGCCTTTTCCGCGGCGGCAGGCTTGCCCCTGGACTCGGTGCTTGGCAGTTCCATGGATGACTATTGTTTTCCGGAGGACATCGAGCAGCGCCGGGAGTCGGTGCGTAGCTTGCTGGGTACCGGGGCCGCCAGCTTCGCCTGGCGTATGCGCTGTCACCCCGGCGGGGAACGCTGGTATCAGGTAGACGCCAGTACCTTTGGTGATGATGATGGCGTGCGCAGCCAATTCGTGTTCGTCGGCACCGATATCGAGGCCGCCCGGCGCGAGCGGGTGACCATGATCGAACGAGAGCGCTGGCTGGATCGGGTGCTGCGCGATGCCGGTATCGGTGCCTTCAGGCTAGATCGTTCCCGCAACGAGGCCGAACTCGTCGGTGCCTATGCCGAATTGATGGAGCTCAACGAGCCGCATGTGGTGATGCCTGATGAATTGTTGGCTCGCGTGCTCCCGGATCACCGCAATCGGGTCAGCGGCGAGCTGTCGCGTTTTCTGAGCAGCGAGGCTCGAACCTCACTCGATCTACCGCTCACATTGACGGATGGCCGGGTACGTTGGTTGCGCGCCTTCCTGCGCAACGAGGGGGTCTATGCCCAGCACAAGGGCGTGCTCAGCAGCGTGGTCTTCGACATCAGCGAGGACCGTCGCCGCGCCGACGAGAGTGAAGAACTGCAACGGCAGATCTATCAGGCCCAGAAAACCGAGAGCCTGGGCGTCATGGCCGGGGGCATCGCCCACGACCTCAACAACATGCTGATGGCCGCCATCGGCCAGCTCAACATGGCGGTGTCCGCGGTCCCGGTCGGTAGCATGCTGGGACGCCATCTGGGCACCGTGGAAAGCGTACTCGGACGCATGGAAGGCTTGACCGAGCGCATGCTGGCCTACGCGGGCAAGACCGTGGCGCAGATGCATCCGGTGGACGTGGCACAACTGCTGGACTCGATCGAGCCGCTGCTCCGGGCTTCCTGCGGGCATCATGTGCGCCTGCGCATGGTCATCAATACGCGGCCGGCCACGGTCTTGGGCGATGGGACGCAGATCGAACAGGTGCTGCTGAATTTCGTCCAGAACGCGGTGGACGCCATCGGTGAACGCAGCGGACAGGTGCAGCTGCGACTGTCAGTGGTGTCCGAACCCGACGTCCAGGTCACTGCCATGCAATGGCCGTTGCCGCTGTCCGAGCGCTATCTGGAATTGCTGGTGCGCGACGATGGGCCCGGCATCCTTGAAGACGTGCAGCGACGCCTGTTCGAGCCCTTTTACACCACCAAGACCACCGGTCGCGGCCTCGGCCTGTCGGTGGTGCAGGGAATCATCAAGGCCCACGGTGGCTCCATCAGGATCCTGAGTGAAATCGGGATCGGCACCGAGTTTCGGGTCTATCTGCCGCTGATTGCAGCCGCCGACGAACCGGAGCTGTCGCCGAGGCAGCATCTGACCGCGCAGCAGCCACGAACCGGCGGTGCAGTGCTGGCCGTCGACGACGATGAGGACGTTCTGGCAATCACCACGGTAATGCTGGAGCAATGCGGATTGGAAGTAGCCGCATTCCTGTCCGGGGACGAGGCGATTGCCGAGTTGAGGGCGCACGTCGGTCGCTATTGCTGTGCGGTGGTGGATCTGACCATGCCGGTCAAGGATGGCGTCGAGGTGGCACGTGAGTTGCGGCGGTTGGTGCCGAATCTGCCGATCCTGTTTGTCAGCGGCTATTCCAAGGAGCAGGCGGCAGAGCTGGTTTCCACCGATGACCATACCCAGTTCCTGCGCAAGCCCTTCCGGATGGATCGCCTCTCCACGGCCATCGAACAATTGCTGCGGCGCCCCTGAGTCAGAGCCGGGGCCGGCGCTGACCTGGCGCTCCGGCAGCTGGCAAGCCGCACCCCACAGTTCCGAAATCGTATTCATCCATGGACGTCTACACGTCTGTCAATCTGGTTTGACGCATCGCAGCAAGATGTGATCTAGTCGAACGAGATGGGCTTTCCGAGCACGCGCTCTAGAACTTCAGGCGAGGCTCGAAGGCTGGCTTTCAACGCAAGGTGGAGGCGGCATGACACACGCGGGTGGGCATTCCGGGATGTACGATCCGGCGTTCGAGAAGGACAGCTGCGGCTTTGGACTGATCGCCCAGTTGGATGATCGTCCGTCGCGGGCCATCGTCGATGCCGCCCTGGATGCGCTCAAGCGCATGACCCATCGTGGCGCGGTGGCGGCCGACGGCAAGAGCGGCGATGGCTGTGGTCTGCTGATTCGCCGGCCGGAAAGCTTTCTGCGGCAACTGGCGGCCGAGGCGGGAATTTCCCTGCCGGAGAGTTTTGCCTCTGGCATCGTGTTCCTGCCGCATGACGAGGCATACGCCACGCGCGCGCGAGTCACCCTGGAGTCCGAACTCGGCGCCGCCGGTCTGCTGCTGGCCGGATGGCGCGAGGTACCCGTTGATACTTCGGTTTGTGGCGAGCAGGCGCTGAGTACCTTGCCTGCGATCGCCCAGGTCTATGTGGGCGTGCGTGAGGATCTGGATCTCTCCGCCCTGGAGCGCCTGTTGTTCCAGGCAAGGCGGCGAACCGAGATCGCGTTGGCTGACCTGCCTGAATTCTACGTGGTGTCGCTGTCCGCGCATGTCTTCGCCTACAAGGGCATGGTCATGCCGGAATTTCTGCCGGCCTTCTTCAAGGATCTGGCGCGAGCCGATCTATGCACCAGCGCGGTTACGTTCCATCAGCGTTTCTCGACCAACACGATGCCGCGCTGGCCACTGGCGCAGCCCTTTCGCTTTCTCGCCCACAATGGCGAGATCAATTCGATCCAGGGCAATCGCAACTGGATGCGCGCGCGCGGACCGCGCTTCCGTTCGCCGCTGGTCGATTTCCGTGATCTGCAGCCCCTGGTGTCCATGACCGGTTCGGACTCGCAGACGCTGGACAACATGCTCGAACTGCTGCTGGTGGGCGGCATGGATCTGCTGCAGGCCATGCGCGTGCTGATCCCGCCGGCCTGGCGAGATCGTGAGGATCTCGATGGCGACATCAAGGCCTTCTACGAGTACTACCAGCTGCACATGGAGCCCTGGGACGGACCCGCCGGCATCGTTCTGCTCGACGGGCGCTACGCGGCGTGTACGCTGGACCGCAACGGCCTGCGGCCGGCGCGCTATCTGGTCACCCGTGATCGCCATGTGGTGATTGCCTCGGAAGCAGGCGTGTTCGATGTGGACGCCGCCGAGGTGGTCGAAAAAGGACGGCTTGGCCCCGGCGAGATGGTGGCGGTCGATCTGCTGCGCGGTGAGTTCCTGAAGAGTGCCGATATCGATGCCATCAATCGTGGCCGGGCACCGTTCAAGCGCTGGATGAAGTCCGGCGTGCGCTTCCTCAACAATTCGCTGATCGACCCCAGTCTGGCGCTGGAGCCGATGGATGCGCCGACGCTGGCGGTGCACCAGAAGCTGTTCAATCTGACCCGCGAAGAGCGCGATACCGTGCTCAAGTATCTGGCCGAAGCCGAATCGGAAGCCACCGGCTCGATGGGAGATGACACGCCGGTGGCGGTGATGTCGAGCAAGCCACGCTCACTTTATGCCTATTTCCGCCAGGCCTTCGCCCAGGTCACCAACCCGCCTATCGACAGCTTGCGCGAGCAGCGGGTGATGTCGCTGATGACCCAGCTCGGCCGCGAATGCAATGTCTTCGAGGCGGCGCCGCGGTATGCGCGCCAGATCGTGCTGAATTCGCCAATCCTGTCGCAGCGCAAGCTCAAGCAGATCCTGTCGATGGCCGATTTCGGCGGCTACATCGAGATCGACATCAATTATCCCGAATCCGAGCGCCTGGAAGCCGCGCTGGAGCGATTCTGTCTTCAGGCCGAGGAGGCCGTGCGAGACGGCACACTGCTGGTGTTCCTGACTGATCGCCACACCGCCCCTGACAAGATTCCGGCGCATGCGCTGCTGGCAGTGGGTGCAGTGCATCAGCATCTGACACGCAATGGCCTGCGGGCAGCCTGCAACATCCTGGTCGAGACCGCTACCGCTCGCGATCCGCATCACTTCGCCTGCCTCATCGGCTTTGGTGCCACCGCGGTGCAGCCATATCTGGCCTATCAGAGCCTGCTGTCGCTGGTGCGCGGTGGACGTATCAAGCGGCGCTTTGGCGAGCCGATGGAGATCGGTCGCAGTTACCGACGCGGCATCCGCAAGGGCCTGCTGAAGATCCTGTCGAAGATGGGCATTTCCTGCATCGACAGCTATCGAGGCGCGCAACTCTTCGAGATCGTCGGTCTGGCCAGTGAGGTCGTCGAGCGCTGCTTCACCGGCACGCCCAGTCGCATCGAGGGCGCCGGCTTTGCCGAAATCGAGTCCGAGCAGCGGTCCATGGCAGTGCAGGCCTGGAACGCCAACAGCCTGGTTGATCCCGGTGGCTTGCTGAAGTTCGTGCAGGGTGGCGAGTACCACATGTACAACCCGGATGTGATCGCGCGGCTGCAAGCGGCGGTGCGCGCCGGGGACTACGAGCTTTACCGCGAGTACGCCGACGTGGTGAACAGCCGCCCGCCATCGGCTCTGCGTGATCTGATGGATTTGCATAGCGACCGTCCGCCCATTCCGCTCGATCAGGTGGAGTCGGTGGAGTCCATTGTTCGTCGCTTTGATTCGGCCGGCATGTCCCTGGGCGCGCTCTCGCCCGAGGCGCATGAGGCCCTGGCCATCGCCATGAATCGCCTCGGCGCACGCTCGAATTCCGGTGAAGGTGGCGAAGATCCTGCGCGCTACGGCACTGAGCGCATGAGCAAGATCAAGCAGGTGGCGTCCGGTCGCTTCGGCGTCACGCCCGAATACCTGATCAACGCCGAAGTGCTGCAGATCAAGGTGGCGCAGGGTGCCAAGCCGGGCGAGGGCGGGCAGCTGCCCGGCCACAAGGTCGATGAGACCATTGCCCGATTGCGCTACGCACGCCCGGGTATCGGCCTGATTTCACCGCCGCCGCATCACGACATCTATTCCATCGAGGATCTGGCCCAGCTGATCTACGATCTCAAGGAGATCAACCCGGACGCGCTGGTCTCGGTCAAGCTGGTGGCCCATGCCGGGGTCGGCACGATTGCCGCCGGCGTGGTTAAGGCCTACGCCGATCTGATCACCATTTCCGGTCACGATGGCGGCACCGGCGCCAGCCCGCTGACCTCGATCAAATACGCCGGCACGCCCTGGGAACTGGGTTTGTCTGAGGCCCATCAGACCCTCAAGCGCAACCAGTTGCGGCAGAAGGTGCGGCTGCAGACGGATGGCGGGCTGAAGACCGGTCTGGATGTGCTCAAAGCCGCCGTGCTCGGCGCCGAGAGTTTTGGCTTCGGCACCGGGCCGATGGTGGCGCTGGGCTGCAAGTACCTGCGCATCTGCCATCTCAACAACTGCGCCACTGGCGTGGCCACCCAGCATCCGGTGCTGCGCAAGGCGCATTTCGTCGGTTTGCCGGAAATGGTCGAGCACTTTTTCCGTTTTGTGGCCATGGAGGTGCGCGAAGGCCTGGCGGCGCTGGGCTTGCGCTCGCTCGATGAAATCATTGGCCGCACCCAGTTCCTCAAACTGCACCCGGGTCATACCGACAAGCAGCGTCGTCTGGACCTGAGCCCCTTGCTCAGTCTGGACGGCATGGCTACAGATGCGCCCAATTGCTGCATCGATGAGCGCAATCGCCCGTATGACAAGGGCCTGGTGGCGGCGCAGATGGTGTCTGCCACGCGCGAGGCCATTGCCCACAAGCGCGGCGGTGAGTTTCCCTTCATCGTGAGCAATCGCGATCGCAGCCTGGGCGCCCGGGTGTCGGGGGAAATTGCCCGGCGTCACGGCAACCTGGGCATGGAAGACGCGCCGATCACCTTCAAGCTGAAGGGGTCGGCCGGACAGAGCTTCGGTGCCTGGAACGCCGGCGGCCTGATTCTGGATCTGGAAGGCGAGGCCAATGACTACGTAGGCAAGGGCATGGCCGGCGGCAAGATCGTCATCCGTCCGCCGCGGGATGCCGGATTCGTGCCGCGAGATACCGTGATTGTCGGCAACACCTGCCTGTACGGCGCCACCGGAGGCGAATTGTTTGCGGCAGGCCGGGCCGGCGAGCGTTTCGGGGTGCGCAACTCGGGCGCCCTGGCGGTGGTCGAAGGCAGTGGCGACCACTGCTGCGAATACATGACCGGCGGCTGCGTGGCGGTGCTCGGCCGCACCGGCCTCAACTTCGGTGCCGGATTCACCGGCGGTTTTGCCTATGTGCTTGATCTGGAGCGCGATTTTGTTGATCGCTACAACCACGAACTGATCGATATCGTGCGCATCTCCACCGAAGGCATGGAGAACCACGAATCGCATCTGCGCGAGCTCCTGGGCCGCCACCAACGCGAAACCGGCAGCGCCTGGGCGGGCGAAATCCTCGACGAATTCCGCGACATTCTGCCGCGCTTCTGGCTGGTCAAGCCCAAGGCTGCCAGCCTGGAGAGCTTGACCGAGACGTTGAAGAGGGCGGCATGATGGGCGCGGGAATTCCCATAGAAAAGAACTGAGACGCAAGCAGGGTCAAACGTGAAACGTAAAACGTCAATGTGCCTTGCTTTGATTGACGTTTCACGTTTCACGTTTTACTTCCTTCGCCAATCCTCGAAGGTATCGAAAAGCGGAGTTGTCACTGCATGCATGACCCCCTGAAATTCCTCAAAGTCCAGCGTGAAATGCCGCGTGAGCTGCCGGTGGCCGTGCGTGTGCTCGGTTATTCGGAGATCTACGGGCAGTTTCAGCCGGAGGTGGCGGCGGATCAGTCCGGGCGCTGTCTGGATTGCGGCAATCCCTATTGCGAATGGCAGTGCCCGGTGCACAACTACATTCCGAACTGGCTGAAGCTGGTGGAGGAAGGGCGCATCGTCGAAGCGGCGGAGCTGTCGCACGAGACCAATCCCCTGCCGGAGATCTGTGGTCGGGTGTGTCCGCAGGATCGTTTGTGCGAGGGCGCCTGCACCCTCAATGACGGCTTCGGCGCAGTCACCATCGGCGCCATCGAGAAATACATCACCGATGAAGCCATTCGTCTGGGCTGGAAACCGAATCTGTCCTCGGTGCGCCGGGTCGGCAAGAAGGTGGCCGTGATCGGTGCCGGGCCGGCTGGACTGGCGGCGGCGGACGGTCTGGTGCGTCGCGGCATCGATGCCGTGGTGTTTGACCGGCAGCGCGAGATCGGTGGCCTGCTGACCTTCGGCATTCCGCCCTTCAAGCTCGAAAAGCAGGTCGTGGAGAAACGCCGCCTGCTGCTGGAGGGCATGGGCGTGCAGTTCAAGCTCGGTGTCAACGTCGGTACCGACATCAGCTTCGAGCGGCTGCTTGCCGACTATGACGCGGTGTTCATGGGCATGGGTACCTACAAGGCGGTCGATGGCGATTTGCCGGGCCTGAAGCTGCGAGGCGTGCATGAAGCGCTGCGTTACCTCATCGCCAACGTTCATCGGGTGATGAACTGGGAAGATCCACTGCCGGCGATCGATCTGTCCGGCCAGCGGGTGCTGGTGCTGGGCGGCGGCGACACCGGCATGGATTGCGTTCGCACGGCCATTCGCCAGGGCGCGACATCGGTCAGCTGCCTGTACCGGCGCGATGAGGAGAACATGCCGGGCTCCAGGCGCGAGGTGAAAAACGCCAAGGACGAGGGTGTGCAGTTCCTGTTCAATCGACAGCCGCTGGAAATCGTCGGTGTGGATGGCCAGGTGACGGGTGTGCGCGTGGTCGAGACCCGCCTCGGTGCGCCCGACGCCAAGGGCCGTCGTCGTCCCGAGAATGTACCCGGTACCGAGGTCATCATCCCTGCCGACGCGGTAATCATCGCCTTCGGATTCCAGCCGGATCCGCCGCAATGGTTGGCGCCACAGCAGGTGACAGCCCATGCCAACGGCCGCATCGAAGTCGGCGGTGAGGACGGGGAGTTATTGCCGTTCCAGACCCGCAACGACAAGGTGTTTGCCGGTGGCGATATGGTCCGCGGCGCGGATCTGGTGGTGACTGCGGTCTACGAAGGCCGCGAGGCGGCCAAGAGCATTGCCCGTTACCTGGGCGTGGCCTGAGGCCTGCAGCAGCCCCGGCCGCTGCGCGCTCAGGCGGCGCGGCGGGGGCTGTCCATTTCCGTCCAGGAACTGTCGTCGGCACCGTCTGGGATGTCTTCGCGCCGCGCAACCGGCATGTCCACCCGGTAAGGCACCAGTGCGGCGATGCCGTAGCGCTCAATGAAGGCGTAGATCTCGTCGTCTGTTGCCGGCACGAAGCAGCGCATGGCCTTTCTCCTCGATCAAACCTCATGCACAGTGCAACACGCAAAGTGGCGCCGGCGATGACAGAAGCGGGGCGAAAGTCGGGCGTTCGTCGTCTCCGCGTGAATGGCCATCAAGGGATCCAAGCAAAGCGCCCCGATGCGGATGCGCATCGGATCTGATTCAAGCATTCTTGCGCCTGGATGTTTCGGGATGGGGACTAGACATGAGATTTCCGCACCTGGCCCTGGGCCTCGCCACCTTGATCGTTGTTGTCAGCCCCGTTTCGGCAGCAATGACGGCACATCAACAGGAAATTGCCGCCTGGCGTGCGGCGAGGGTCGAACGGTTGAGCGCCCCGGGCGGCTGGCTGTCGCTGGTTGGACTGCACTGGCTGCCTGAAGGTGTGTCCCAGACGCTGGGTAACGGCCCCGACAATGACATCGATCTGGGTCGTGGTCCCAAGCGCCTGGGGACGTTGAGCTGGAGCGAAGGCAAAGCCCGTTTCGAAGTCGAAAGAGGCGTCGAGGCCAGCGTCGCCGGAGTGAGCGCCGAGAGTTTCGACCTGACGCCCGCCGCTGACGGCAGTCCGGTGGTGGTTGATTTCGGAACGGCCAATTTCCAGGTCATCGAGCGCGGCGACAAGCATGCGCTGCGGGTGAAGGACAGCCAGGCCCCCACGCGGCTGGGCTTCAAGGGTATTTCCTATTTCGACATCGACCCACAGTGGCGCATCAATGCCCGCTTCGAGGCCTACGACGAGCCACGGACCATCGAAATCGCGACCGTGGTCGGTACCCTGGAGTCCTATCCCAATCCCGGCCGCATCGTGTTCGAGAAAGACGGCAAGACCCACAGCATCGAAGCGCTGGTGGAGGAGGGCGAGGAGCAGTACTTTCTGATCATTGCCGATCGCAGCAGCGGCAAGGAAACCTACGGCATGGCTCGTTATCTGTACGCTGGACCGCCCAAGGACGGCCACATCGTGGTTGATTTCAACAAGGCCTACAACCCGCCCTGTGCCTTCACCGCCTTTGCGACCTGCCCGATGCCGCCGCCGGGCAATCGGCTTGACCTCTACGTCGCGGCCGGCGAGAAATACACCGGCGAGGCCCACTGAGGGAGGTTTGCCATGCACGTCCGAGCCGCGCGCGCCGCAGTGCTCTGCCTGATGCTGATCTGGCCGGCCCAGGTGCTCGCCGACAACGTTGCCGACCTTCCGGGTGCGCGAAGATCGACGGTGCTGATCGCCGGCAAGGCGGCCGGCACCGAGGTCTACGCCCAGCAGGGTGATGAACAGATCGCCACTTTTACCTACAACGATCGCGGTCGTGGGCCGGAGGTTTCGGCACGCTGGCGTCTGGATGCCCGGCAGCTGCCGACGTCGATCCGGATCACCGGAAAGGACTATTTCAAGGCGCCGGTGGATGAGTGGTTCACCAATATTCGCGGTGTCGCCAACTGGAAGAGTGCCGCCGAACAAGGGTCCATGGCCGGAGCCGACGAGCACTTCTATGTGCCGATCGAGGCGCCTCCCATGTTCCTGGGCGTGCTGGCGCGAGCCTTGCTGGCCGATGACGATGGTCAGATTGAACTGCTGCCGGCCGGTAGGGCGCGGATCAGTGAGGCGCTGAGTATCCCGGAACCGGGCTGGAATCAGCGTCGCAAGCACACCCTGGTCGCCTATGAGATCAGCGGTCTGGGTTTCAGCCCCCAGCTGGTGTGGTTTGACGCCAAGGGCGAATTTCTGGGCACGGTGAGTGAGTGGTCCAGTACCCTGCCGGAGGGTCGTGAAACCTGGCTGGAACCGATGTTGGCGGCTCAGGCTGAACATCTGCAAAAGCGCGCTGCCGAACTGGCCAAGACCCTGGCGCATCCCGCGGCAAGTGCCCAGCTGTACCATGGAGGCACGGTGTTCGACCCGAGAACGGGGCAATCGAACCCGGCCAGCGTGCTGATCATGGGCAACCGTATTGCAGCCGTGGGTGATGAGGACCAGATGAATCTCCCCGCCGACATCGAGCGGATCGACGTCAGCGACAAGTTCCTGATGCCGGGGCTGTGGGACAACCATGTCCATCTGGATTCCGTCGATGGATTGCTGCATCTTGCCGCCGGCGCCACCAGCGTGCGCGATTTGGCCAATGACGAGCAGGCGCTGCCCGGTCGAGTGCAGCGATTCGAGGCAGGCACCGAGATCGGCCCGCGAGTGATCATGGCTGGCTTCATGGATGGCTCTGGGCCGTTCACAGGTCCCACCCGCGTGATCGTCGACAGCCCCAGCGATGCCGAGCGCTGGGTCAACTGGTACGCCGATCAGGGCTATCGGCAGATCAAGGTCTATTCCTCGCTGAAGCCCGAACTGGTGCCGTTGATTGCGCGCCTGGCGCACAGCCGCGGATTGCGTCTGTCGGGTCACGTGCCGGCGACCATGGTTGCCTCCCAGTTCATCGATGCCGGTGCCGATGAGCTGCAGCACATGAACTTCGTGATGCTCAATTTCCTCAGCAAGGAAGCGCCGGATACCCGCGACATGAGCCGCTTTACGGCGATCGGCAAGCATGCCGCGAACATTGACCTCGACAGTGAGGAAGTCCGGGGCTTCATTGCCCAGCTGGTCCGTCGACAGACGGTGGTTGATCCCACACTTGGCATTTTCGAAAGCATGTTCGAGTCCGAGGCCGGTTCTGTTGCACCGGGCTACGCCGATGTCATCGAGCGCCTGCCGCCGCAGGTGCGGCGCTCCCTGCTGTTGGGGGGACTCAAGCCCGACTCCGCAGACAAGGCCGCGTATTCCAAGGCGTTTCCGGCCATGCTGCAGTTCCTCCAGGCGCTGTTCAAGGCCGGCGTGACCATCATTCCGGGCACCGATACGCTGGCGGGATTTGGCTTGCAGCGGGAGCTGGAGTTGTATGCCGCCGCCGGCATCCCCACCACCAGCGTGCTGCGCATGGCCACACTGGATTCGGCCGCCGTCAATCGCCGATCCGACGAGTTGGGTTTGATCGCGCCAGGCTGGCTGGCGGACTTGATCGTGGTGGATGGCGACCCGACTGCCAGTATGTCGGCTCTGCGCAAGGTCCGTCGGGTGATCAAGAATGGGGTCAGCTACTATCCGGACGAGCTCTACGAGGCACTTGGCGTGGCACCGGCGCCGTGACTCGCGAGCTCGCGCTGATCGTCGCCCATGATCGCGCTGGCGCCATTGGCATGGACGGCCAGTTGCCGTGGCGACTACCGGATGACCTGAAGCGCTTCAAGGCACTGACCTTGGGCCATACCGTACTGATGGGGCGCAAGACCTTCGATTCGATCGGTAGGCCGCTGCCAGGTCGGCGCAACTGGGTGTTGAGCCGGGATACAAGCTGGAGCAGACCCGGTGTGGTGCGTCTGGACAGTCTCGAAGCTGCGGTTGAGCAGCACACCGAAGGACTGTTGTGGGTGATCGGGGGCGGCCAGATCTACCAGGCGGCGCTGCCTCTGGTCAGTCGTGTCGAGGCTACCGAGATCGATACCACCCTGGACGCCGCCGATGCCTGGTTCCCGAGACTGGACCCGGATCACTGGCATGTAGTGAGTCGCGAGCATCACCCGCGCGATGACAGGCACGAATACGCCTTCGACTTCGTGCGCTGGTCAAGTCACTGAGGCCAGCGACCGTCAGTCGCTGTCGCCCATGTCGTCCTTGGCTTGCGGATCCGCGTCCAGACTGCCCGGTTGGGCGCAATCGACGGCGATGAACTCGGGTTCATCCTGCAGCTTGAGCGCTGTCAGCTTTCCACCCCAGACGCAGCCGGTATCCACGCCGAACACGCCCATGCCCTGAAACCGTCCCAAGGCCGACCAATGGCCGATGACCACACGGTAACTGCGCGGCTTGTGGCCCGGGGCCTCGAACCACGGGTAGTAGCCGGCTGGCTGCGTGCCCGGAGTGCCCTTGCTTTCGAAAGAAATTTGCCCGCGTGGATCGCAGTAACGCATGCGCGTGAAGGCATTGATGGCCGCACGCGTGCGGTCCAGACCCTTGAGGCGTCGACTCCATCCCCGAGGGCGATCACCGTACATGCGCAGCAGCACATTCTTGAAGTCCTTGCCGCGCAATTCTTTTTCCACTCGCTCGGCTTCGATGCGAGCGCGATCCAACGTCCATTGCGGTGACAGGCCGGCGTGGACCATGGCAAACCCCAGGGTCTTGTCCACATGCAGCAGCGGACGTTGGCGCAGCCAATCGATCAGTTCGGCGCCATCATCGGCTTCCAGCACGCGGCGCAGATCGAGATTCTTTTGACGACGCTCGGTCGCCTTGACGCTTTCGGCGATCAGGTGCAGATCGTGATTGCCCAGCACCGACAGCGCCGAATCACCCAGACCACGGATGAATCGCAGCGTCTCCAGTGACTGTCCGCCGCGATTGACCAGATCTCCGGTGAACCAGAGGCGATCGGCCACGGGATCGAAGCGCAGATGTTCAAGCAGTCGGCACAGCGTGTCATAGCAGCCCTGCACGTCACCGATGGCATAGGTGCTCAAGGCGTGCGCCCTCCGCTGACAGAGGCAGATCCGTGGCGACGATACATCTCGCGATCCATGTCAGTGCAGGGTCCTTGGAATTGAGAGCGTGAACGCGGCGATGGGGGCCTCGAACAGCGTGCCATCGTCGGCCAACATCTGATAGCTGCCATGCATGCTGCCCACATTGGTCTCCAGTGCGGCGCTGCTGGTGTATTCGAAGCGCTCGCCCGGTTTCAGCCAGGGTTGCTCGCCGATCACGCCTTCGCCGCGCACTTCCTGGGTCTTGCCGTGGGCATCGGTGATACGCCAATGCCGTGACATCAGTCGAGCACCCACCGCACCGGAGTTGACCACGGTTACCGTGTAGGCAAACAGATAGTGGCGCTTGTCCGGATCGGACTGATCGGCAAGAAAGCGGGTTTGAACGCTGACATCGATGTTGTAACGGGCTTTGCTCATGCGCCATAAATAGCGACAAGCAGGGACGGTGTGCAACCGGCACTTGACAGAGTTTTGCTCATAAGTAGCATAACGGACAGCGTCGAGGCTCTTTCGGCGCTTTGTTTTCCCGTCTTAATGCTCAAAGTGAGCAAAAGGAGTCGAGGTGTCCTTGGCACACACTGATCTGGCACCCCGTGCCTTTGATGCCGACCTGGCTGCGCAGTATGCGAACCTCTACACGCGAGTGTCAGACCGGATCACGCCAGATGAGTGGGCAGTGCATCTTCCCTATATCGACGCCATACGCAAGCTCAAGAGTCTGCGGCGGGCGGTGGTCCTGGCGCACAACTACCAGACGCCGGAGATCTTCCATGGCATTGCCGACATCGTCGGCGATTCGCTGGCGCTGGCGCAGCGAGCCGCCGACAGCTCGGCGGATGTCATCGTGTTGTGCGGCGTGCACTTCATGGCCGAGACCGCGAAGATCCTCAGTCCGGACAAGACGGTCCTCATCGCCGACACTGACGCCGGTTGTTCGCTGGCCGAGTCGATCACGGCCGCCGATGTGCGACTGTTGCGGCAGAGATATCCGGGCGCGCCGGTGGTCACCTATGTCAATACCTCGGCGGAAGTGAAGGCTGAATCAGACGTCTGCTGCACGTCGGCCAATGCGTTGCACGTCGTCGAATCCCTGGATGCCGACACCATCATCTTCCTGCCTGACAAGTATCTGGGCAAGCATGTCGCCGGCCAGACCCGCAAACGCCTGATTCTGTGGGAAGGCAGTTGTGAGGTGCACGAGCGCTTTACCGGTGCCGAGATCCGCGCCTTGCGCGAACCCGGGATCTCGGTGCTGGCGCATCCCGAGTGTCCTCCTGACGTGTTGGCTGAAGCAGACTTCGTAGGCTCCACTGCCGCCATGACCGAAGCTATCCGGGGCGGCCAATTGGACCGGGTGCTGCTGATCACCGAATGCTCCATGGCCGACAATCTGGCCATCGAGTTTCCGTCGGTCCGCTTCACGCGTCCGTGCAATCTGTGCCCGCACATGCAGAGGATCACGCTACCCAAGGTCTATCGCGCCTTGCGGGACATGGCTCCCGTGGTAGAAGTCAATCCCGAGGTGGCACGCAAGGCCCGGAGGGCCGTGCAGCGCATGCTGGAGATCGGACGACGCGAAGCGGCCTGACCTGATGCGTCATTTTCTGACCGTCGTGGCGCATAATCGCCCCTCGTTGATGTCTGGAATGCGCATCGGCTCACAGAACTGCTCTGGACGACAAGCGACACTATCGAAATCCACGGGCGTATCCAGAAGTTGTGGCGCGGGGGCGCAGGAATGTCAGAGCAATACGATCTGATTGTCGTCGGCAGCGGCGCAGCCGGTCTGAGTGTCGCCCTGTCGGCATCCAGCGGCTTGCGCGTGGCAGTCGTCAGCCGTGGTGTGCTCGGCCTTGATGGCGCCACCTGCTGGGCCCAAGGCGGCATCGCGGCGGCAATCGGTAGCGGTGATTCTCCGGGCCAACACGCCGCCGACACCATCCACGCCGGGCAGCGCCTCAACAACAAGCCCGCTGTTCGCTGGTTGGCCGAAAGCGCTCCGGATGTTGTTCGCTGGCTGATATCACTTGGGATGCAGTTCGACGTCGTCAATGGCCGACTGGCGTTGGGCCGCGAAGCTGCACACTCGTTTCCACGTATCCTGCACGCTGGCGGCGACGCGACAGGCGCCGAGCTGATCCGCGCCCTGCGCGAAGTGGTTGCCCGTCATCCCCAAATTGAGCGTTACGAGTTCACCGATGTCTGCGAGATCCTGAAAGCGGGAGACAAGGCGGTCGGTGTTCTTGCGCGCAATCGTCGCGGCGATCTTGTTCGACTCCTCGCGCCGAGCGTGGTTCTCGCAACGGGCGGCATCGGCCAACTGTACTGCCACACCAGCAACCCCTCCGAAGCTGATGCGTCCGGCATTGCCCTGGCGCAACTGGCGGGCGCTGAAACGGCCGATCTGGAATTTGTGCAGTTCCATCCCACAGCGCTGGCGCCTGTCGAGGGTGACGGCAATCCGCAACTGCCACTGATTACCGAGGCCATACGCGGCGCCGGCGCCATTCTGCTCAATGATCAGGGCATGAGATTCATGGTGGCCGCTCATCCACAGGCTGAACTGGCGCCGCGTGATGTTGTGGCCCGCGCCGTTTGGGATCAGATTTCCCGAGGGCACAAAGTCTTCCTGGATACGCGGGCACTGGCAGGCTCCCTGCGCGCCCGGTTCCCGAATCTGGTGCAGGCCTGCCAGCAGCGCGACATGGATCCCAGGGTCCAGCTCATTCCGGTCGTGCCCGCGGCTCATTACCATATGGGCGGCGTCAAGGTAGATCTGCACAGTCTGACTCGGGTTCCGGGACTCTATGCCGTCGGCGAGGTGGCCTGCACCGGCGTACATGGCTCCAATCGACTGGCCAGCAATTCACTGCTGGAGGCCCTCGCTTTTGGAAAGGCCCTCGGTGAACGGCTTGCGCAGCGGGGTCCGGTCGCACCCATTAGCCGTGTTGACCCGCCAGCGGGGCACGCCGTGCGTGCTGAGTCAGCCAATGATCAGATGGTACTGGCGCGGTTGCGTCAGTTGATGTGGAACGACGTGGGTATCTTCCGCACCGAGGACGGACTACAAGCGGCGCTACATCAAATCCAGGTCATGGAGCGGCGTTGCCTGTCCGGTGCACCAGTCCTGCGTCAGCTGCTGGTTGCGCGCCTGATGGTCGAAGCATGCCTGCGCAGGCGCGAGAGCATCGGCGCGCACTTCCTGGCGGACTCTGCGATTGGTTTTACA
>JACKOW010000020.1:0-30000 GCA_024234055.1 Rhodanobacteraceae bacterium | reverse complement strand
AGGTACTCCGGGGATAACAGGCTGATACCGCCCAAGAGTTCATATCGACGGCGGTGTTTGGCACCTCGATGTCGGCTCATCACATCCTGGGGCTGTAGCCGGTCCCAAGGGTATGGCTGTTCGCCATTTAAAGTGGTACGCGAGCTGGGTTCAGAACGTCGTGAGACAGTTCGGTCCCTATCTGTCGTGGGCGTTAGAGATTTGAGGGGGGTTGCTCCTAGTACGAGAGGACCGGAGTGAACGAACCTCTGGTGTTCCGGTTGTCACGCCAGTGGCACTGCCGGGTAGCTAAGTTCGGAAGCGATAACCGCTGAAAGCATCTAAGCGGGAAGCGCGCCCCAAGATGAGATCTCTCCCTCCTTGAGAGGATAAGAGCCCAGGAAGACCACCTGGTTGATAGGCGCGGTGTGTAAGCGTGGTAACACGTTGAGCTAACGCGTACTAATTGCTCGAAGGCTTGACCATATAACTCAAAGCCCATGCGACGAACGACACACTCGTTCCTCCCTGGCGCCAATGGCTACCTGCCCATCCCTTTTCCAATGCTTGGCGACCATAGCGACGTGGTCCCACCCGATCCCATCCCGAACTCGGAAGTGAAACGCGTCAGCGCCAATGGTAGTGTGCATCCGCATGCGAGAGTAGGTCATCGCCAAGCACCTTTTAAACACCACAACGCCCAGTCAATCGACTGGGCGTTGTGGTGTCTGACGTTCGGGATTCTGATTCCCTGCTGCTGCGACCATTTGTCCCGCAAACGCATCCTTGGTTCTTCAGACCGCTTGCAATGGCAGCGATCAAGATCTGGGGATACGTACATGACGAAGCAGCAACTCTTCAAGGTTCATCTTCCCTTCGCTCTTCTGATCAGCGCCGTCTTGGCCCTGGCGACATCCAGTTCGCTGATGGCGCAATCGGGCCCGCCGCCGGAAGTGCGAGCGGCAATTCGGTCGGTGGAAGACATGCTGGCAGGCGCGGATCAGGAATCGCTGCGGTCCTTCGCCGACTCGCAGTTGGCGCGGGAGTATCGGTACAGTTTTGATGATGCCCAGTTGCAGACCTACTTCGAGCCCTTGCGTGCGGCAGCCAAGGGCGCGCTGGGCGATGCCACGGTGGAACTGCGGGGAGACGGACTGCATCTGATCTTCCAGGATCAGCGACGTGGCGAGTACCTCTTGCACCTGGATGATTCCGGCAGGATCACAAAGCTGGAATTGCTTGCATCCGAAGCCGCGGCCACATCGCCCCTTCCTCCGCTCAGCTGGTCTGGCCTTGCCGGCACATTTGAGGGTTTGGCCGGACACGGCTTCTCCGGTGTGGTGCTGGCCGTCCACGAAGGCAAATTGATGCTGCGTCAGGGCTATGGAGTGGCCGATCCCGGGTCAAAGACGCCGATCAAGCTGGAACAGATCTTCGGAATCGGCTCCACCCCCATCGACTTCACAGTGAGTTCGATACTGCTGCTCAGCGAAAGGGGCCAATTGTCGTTGGATGATCCCATAACCCGCTTTTTCGACAATGTTCCAGCGGATCGGGCCGCAATGACGCCGCGGCAATTGATGACCGGCCGCTCCGGGTTGCCGAACTTTCATGACAGTACCGACGATTGGGATCCGGATCTGGCCTGGGTCGGTCGCGATGCGGCCGTCGCCAGAATCATGGCAGCGCCACTGCTGTTCAAGCCTGGCGAGGGTCAGGAACACTCGCATTCAGCCTTTGGTCTCCTGGCGGCGATTGTCGAAAAGGTGAGCGGCAAGTCCTATCGCGACTTCGTGCGTGCGGAAATTCTCGACAAGTTGAAGATGGCGCGTACCGGGTTTTATGGCGAGTCCGGCGGGTTTGCGGTGTCGGATTTTGCGGTGGGCCAGGGCGCGACCTCGGTGGGAGTGCCGAATATTCCGCCTAACTGGGGGCCAACGTCCTGGCTGGTGATGGGTAGTGGCGGCATGTATTCCACGCTCGATGACATGAATCGCTATTACCTGGCTCTGGAAGCCGGCACGCTGTTTGCGACCGATGAAGCGCGCGGTTGGCAGCGCAAGGCCGGGCTGGCTGTGGGCGGTTCGGATCGTGGCTATTTCATTGTTCATGTCAGCGACGGCAAGGGTAGCAATGTGCTGATGCTGAGCAACAGCGAAGGGCGTTCGGACCAGATGCGTCAACTGGTGCAGGGGCTGGCGGGTCTGGTTCTGCCGAAATCAGCGCCGTGATGGGCGTGCCGCCTGACCTTTGCCGCATGCACCGGCTTTCGTCTGGGCCCACCATTGGGTTCGAGCCATCGGGGAGAGGATGATGTTTCGTTTCACCTTGAACGGCGCAGCAGCCGAGTTCGCCGGCGATGGCGACATGCCCTTGTTGTGGTATCTGCGCGATCACGCCGGTTTGACGGGTAGCAAATATGGCTGCGGGATTGGCCAGTGCGGCGCTTGCACGGTGCATGTCGATGGCGCAGCGGTGCGTTCCTGTTCCTATCCGCTGAAGGCGGCCGAGGGCCGCAGCATTACGACCATCGAAGGTCTGGCGCGGGACTCTCTGCATGCGGTGCAACAGGCCTGGATTGCCGAAGACGTGCCACAGTGCGGTTATTGCCAGGCAGGGCAGATCATGGCCGCGGTCGACCTGCTCGCGCGCGTGCCCGAACCCGACGATGCCGATATCGCAACGCTCACCAATCTTTGTCGCTGCGGCACCTATCCGCGCATCCGCCGCGCCATCAAGCGTGCCGCGGCGATGATGCGCTCGGAGCAGTCTTCATGAGCGGACCTGATCGGGAGTACTGGCACGCGTCCTTGGACGATTTCGTGGCGCCGCTGATGCCTACTGACGGCACCACCAGTCGTCGCGAATTCATGCGTCTGTCTCTGACGGCCAGCGGCGGCTTGTTGTTTGCGGCATCAATCGCGCCGCGCCTGCTTGGGGCCGCCACCGCAGACGCGAGTCCGGTGGAGACGGAATCTGAGTCTGCGATTGGTCTGTTCATCCAGATTGATCCCGATGGCATGACCCACATCGGGGCGCGTTGCCCCGAGATTGGACAAGGGGTGTACACCGCCTTGCCGATGATCATTGCCGAAGAGCTCGATGCCGATTGGTCCAAGGTTCGCGCGGTCCAACTGCCGCTGGGGATCAAGAAGATCCCTGAAGCCCCGGGCGTGAGCTGGAAGTATGGGCCGCAGGGCGCGGGTGGCAGCACTTCGGTACCGGAAGCCTGGTCGGATCTGCGGCAGATCGGTGCACGGGCACGGCATCTGTTGGTGACTGCAGCCGCGAGACAGTGGCAGACCGATGCCAGTGCCCTGCGCACCGAAGCCGGTGAGGTGATTCGCGCCGATGGCCGCCGCCTGAGCTACGCTGAACTGGCGCCGGCGGCGGCGCAAATGGCATGGCCAGTCGTCGATGTGCCGCTCAAGTCCGCCAAGGACTACCGCTTGCTGGGGAGTCGCCAGCGCCAGCTGGGCCTGGAGGACATCGTCACTGGGCGGGCTGGCTACGGCATCGATGCGCGCATGCCCGGTGCCTGGGTCGCGGTGGTGGCCCGTTACCCGCATTTCGATGGCGAACTCATGTCCTTCGATGCCAGCGCAGCGTTGAAGATTCCCGGCGTGCGTCAGGTACTGGCTCTGCCCGGACCGAAGTTCGGCGAGCCGATCAGCGCCAATCTGGCGCCCGGCGTTGCCGTGTTGGCTGACGATACCTGGTCAGCTCTGAAAGGCCGCGAGGCGCTGAAGATCGAATGGAAACCTGGTCCCTGGGGCAGTGAATCCACCGCTGCACTGGATCAGCAATGTGGTGAATTGCTGAAAGGCAAAGGGATTCGCTGCCGTGAGGATGGCGACTTCGATGGCGCCCGACAATCGGCGGCCAAGGTGATCGAAGCGGTCTATCGGGTGCCCTATGTCTCGCACTGTCCGCTGGAGCCGCAGAATGCCTGCGTGCACGTGGAGAGCGATCGGGTACGCATCATCGCGCCGATGCAGATGCCCTCGGGTGCGTCGCGCCTGGCCCAGCAGATCACCGGCGTGGACCGTTTCGACATTGATGTGCAGATGACCCGCGTCGGCGGCGGCTTCGGACGGCGTCTGAGCAACGACTTCGTCGCCGAAGCGCTGATTCTGTCGAAGCTGAGCGGAAAGCCGATCCGGCTGCTGTGGACGCGCGAAGATGATCTCCGCCATGATTTCTACCGGCCTTTCGGCCATCACCACCTGATCGCCACGCTCGACGATCAACACAGACTGAGTGGTTGGGCACACCGCCTGGCCAGCGCCAGCAAGTACTATCGACGTCCCGACATGCCCGACGATCAGCTGTGGACCTCGGAGCTTTATCCGGACGATTTTCCGGCGCAACTGCTGCCCAATTTGCGTCTCGAGTGGTTTGCGGTGAAGTCCGGCATGACTCGCGGCTCCTGGCGGGCGCCGGCTCACACGGCCAATGCCTTTGCGGTGCAGAGTTTCCTTGACGAAGTGGCGCATGCGACAGGTCAGGATCCGCTGGCGTTTCGCCTGAAACTGCTCGGCCCGCCGCGTCAGCTGGCCTATTCAGGTCACGGCGGCCCGATCTTCGAGACCGGGCGTCTCAGTGAGGTGCTGCGGCGGGCCGCCCAGCGCGTCGGCTGGGGACGAAGACTCCAACCGGGTCGTGGCATCGGTCTGGCAGCACATTTCACCTTTGGTGGCTACGCCGCGCACGCGATGGAAGTGTCGGTGGCCACCGATGGCAGCTACCGCATCGAACGCTGCGTCTGCGTGGTCGATGTCGGTCGGCCGATCAACCGTCTGGGCATCGAGGCCCAGATGATGGGTGGCACCATTGATGGCATCAGCACCGCTCGGAATCTGGAAATCCACATCGACAAGGGCCAGGTGGTGGAAGGCAATTTCGACAGCTATCCCTTGCTGCGCATGACCGATGCCCCGGACGTGGAGGTCGAGATCATCGACAGTGAGCGCGAGCCCTCGGGGGCCGGTGAGATGGGCATCCCGACGGCGGCGCCGGCCCTGACCAACGCCTTGTTTGCGGCCAGCGGGAGGCGCATCCGGAGTCTGCCCATCGGCAAGCAGTTGGTGGCCGCCGGATAGTTACGGCCCAAGCTCGATGTGGTCGGTCCACTCTCTTCTGGACGCGCCCGATGCCATGCTCGATGGCGACCAGACAAGTCAGAACCTGTCAAAGCGCTGCTGGCGCGGCGAGAATGCGCGTCGACGAGGATGGGCCAATGGTACGGCTTCTTGCTGGAGCTATTCGAATCCATCGGCAAACAGCGGCCCGCCCACAATCGTCAGCACCCCATTCTGGCGCGCACTGGTCAGGGCCAGATCACCGCTGTTGATCGCGCCGTTGCCGTCGATGTCCAGGTACAGGGCTACCAGCACATCCCAAACACCCGGGCTCAGACCTTCAGGAAGCTGAAACTGTCGACTGCGCTGCTGGCTGCCCGGCTCCAGCCGCACGCCGAGATCCCGCGCTGGATCCGAGACGAAGCCGCTGCCGCTGCGAAACAGACTGGCACCGATGTAGACCGGATCATGCGCCAGCGCGGCCAGGTTGCTGAGTTCGAGCGTCAGCGTGATCAACTGGCCTGGGCTGGCATTGACCGGCGCCGTGAACTGATCGATCCGTAGCGGCGAAGTCAGCTCTGAGTTGCGCAAGCCGGCGCCGTTACCGTTGGCGTTGTAGTAGTGATTGACGATCCAGGGCCAGCGCTGGCCCTGATCCAGCGACCAGCGCTGAGTGCCCCATTGCGACATGCCACGACCATGGCCAAAACAACCGCGCCCCAGGGCCACGCTGTCGGCCAGACAGGGCCAGCCGGTGGCCGGGCTGCCGACGAAGCCATTGCCGCAGGACAGGTCGGGATTGGAGCAGGGAAGACCATCGCCCGGATCGTCCCAGGCATTGTTTTCGGCGGAATACTCGGATCGGAAAATCTCGCCGTCTTGACTCAACAAGATGCCTGCCGTGGCGTTGACCGCCGTATCGCTGGATGCACTGGTGTCGGGATCGTTGACCTGGCAGCAGGCGCTGGAACAGATGTCATAGCTGGTGGTGCGCGGGTGGGCGACATGCCAGGCGCCGTAGGAGCGATAGGCGATGGCCCCGGCGCGCAGGCTGTCGCCAGTCCAGCTGGCAATCCATTCGTCGTTGAGTCCGCGTTTGACGTAGGTTTCCAGTGACATCACGCTGACCGCACTGCAGGAGCCGACGCAACAGGGGGTGGTGAACCCGGCATCGGCAAAGCCCACACGAATGCTCTGCGGCACCGGGAACACCGGTGCTCTGGCAGCGGCGGGGTCTTCGATCGGGCTGGCCAGCTGGCGCGAGTCGAAGCGATGGTCGGGCCCAGGTGTGCCGGCGCCGAGATCGATGATGCGATGGCTGACGCCATTGGTCAGCGTCAGCGCTTGACTCCACGGCGGTAAGCCGTCAGCCGTCACGCTCAGTTGCGCGGTCGCGCCTTCGTCGTCGTCAACGGCAGGCAGGTTCAGGCTGAACTGGCCGCGGGAGTCGGTGTAAGCGATCTCGTTGTCGATGTTCACGCGGGCGCCGGAAACGGCTGCGCCGCGCAGAAAATCATAGACATGGCCTACGATCGTGACGCCAGTTCCCGCAGTACTGCCCGCGGCAGTCGGCGCCGGCACGGGATCGAGCCACAGAAGCACGTCGTGGGTGTCCGCCGCCAGTTGCGTGCTCAGGCTCGTGTATCCACTCGCGGTCAGCTCCAGGTTCAGCTCGCCCTCGACCTGCCACTGCGCGCGACCGCCATGAATCTTGAGCAGGGATCGAGATGAATCGGCGCCGGTCAGCTCGACTTCGGCGTCGACGAAACCTCCGGTTTCGGCATCGCGCACTGTGATCTTCAGAGCGTCGGACCGCACCGGAGTCGACGCTGTTGCCACAAATGCGAGCAGCAAAGCAGCGATCGAAGCGAAGCAGGTCCATCGGGAGCTTGAAGGCCTTTCTCGAACGCTATCCGAGCTCTTCATCGGCGACATCGTTTCCGCTGTGTGGCCAGCAAGATGCAGCATTTCCCGGAAGTCGTCACCTGATACCCACCACGTATGCGACCCAGAGTTCCTGGTCAGACAGCTTCCGGACTGGCCCGAGGAAGACCTTGGGTCGGTCTGGTGGGCCGCTGGCGGTATGCCGCCAAACCTGGGCCTTTCGAAAGCCGGCCTCGCGCATCGCTTCGGTCAATTCCGGCAGTGTCCACAAGCGCCAGTCATATTCAAAGGCGTTGGCGATACGGCGCTTGCCATTCATCTGTTCGACATCGTTCACGTCGAAATGGATCCGACAATGGATACGTGATGTGCAGGCGTCGTAGCCCAGCTGTTCCCAGTAGTAATCAAAGGCGGGCAGGGCGCGGATCTGGCCGCGCTCGCGCTCTGGATGAATTCGATGGTGATCGACGTGGGCACGCATGGCAGCGGGGCCACCGAAAGCATTCAGCACCAGAATTCCGCGTTTGCTCAGCGTGCTGTGTGCATGCCTGAGATAGCGCAGCAAGGCACGCCGGGTATGCAGATAGAAGCTGCTGAAATTCAGTACCGACAAGACATCGGCAGCCGCCACCTGCGGTGGCGCAATCTGGTGCACATCCGCCAAAACAAAGTGGAGTCGTTCAGCACGTTTGCCCAGAAGTCGATCGGCACGGCGCTTGGCGTGCTCCAATGTCGGCGCGTTCATATCCACCGCGATCGCACGACGCTGCCGACCGCCGGCGATCCAGGCGACTGAATCGGCAGCATTGCCGGCAAAGTCCTCACGAAGCAGTTGTGGCTCTTGCCCCGGCCGAATCCGACGAAAAATCTCTGCCAATGCGGCTGCCTGTGCGTTCGGATCCTGTGTGGACCACCGATAGAGCTCCAGAGAAGCTTCGACGTCTTGCATCAGCGGGCTTCCATTCTTTTGCCGATTCTCAAGCGGTGGGCATGAGCCCTGCGGACTTGTCCGCGACGTGTATCAGAATACTGGACGAGGATGACGAGGATCTCGAACAATATCTGCCATTGGTCATGGTCCCCGAGTGCGAGCAGCCTCCGTTTCTAATCATCAAGGCGCTACACCAACTCCTCAGGGCTGAAAGCGCCGCAGCCCATGCAAAGGAACAGACATGAGCAAGAAGAACGAAACTGCGAAGCCGAAGTCCCAGATTGCGCCCAAGGATCTGAAGCCGAAGAAGGACGCCAAGGGCGGCCTGTTGTTGCCGGCCGTGCAGAAGGTGCGTGAAGCTGCGGCTCGCGGCGGCTGATCGCCTCGGCTCATTGCCAGATCATTGATCAGTGACTGTCATCCATAGATCCGAACTGGAGCAACCCTCATGAAAAAGAAAGCCGAAACCGCAAAGCCAGCCGCCAAGAAGGTCGCCAAGGACCTCAAACCCAAGAAGGATGCCAAGGGCGGTTTGCCTGCCGTACAGAAGGTGCGTGAAGCCGCCGCTCGCGGCAGCTGATGCAGTCCTGATGGCAACATGGGACGCCGGGGCGCAGCGAATCGCGCAACCCGGCGCCCGGTTCCGTTGCAAGGGATGGGGTTTCAACCGAGCTCACGACCCTGTGGGCGGACAGGCACTGCCATGCGAAATGTCGTCTTGCCAGAATGAGTTCGTCGCAAGGCTCCAGCACCCACTTGCCAGTGTTTGTTGCGGGCACGCGACACTGGACTGTCGGCGATGTCAGATCTTTTTCGAGCCAGTCCTTCAACGGCCTGATCCTGGGTGGTGCACCCGGCGCGAGTGTCAATTCAGTCGAAGACGCGATCGCCGAATTTCGTTACCGCCACGATCTGATCAGCGCAGAAGAATGCGAAGCCTGGCTGGCATTGCGAGGGCTGGACTACACCGATCTCCACGACTGCATCAGTCGACGCAGTTCGGGTGTGGCCAGCCGGGATGACCGCGAGGCAGAGATCGATTTCCTGCTGAGCGACCAGTTCGCGGCGGTGGTTCGAGCGCTGTCCTGGCGGGTCGCGATGGCGGTTGAACTTCAACTGCCTTTGCCGTCGACTGCACCGGCGCCCAGCGCATGCTGGCGCGAGTGGGAACAACGATTCGACGATCAGCGCGGGCAATTGTTGTCGACCGAAGCCCGGACGCGTGTGTTGGCACGTTTGCGACGATCGCTGACACGGGTCCACTTCCTCAGCGCCGAATTCGACAGCATCAACGCCGCGCTCGAAGCGCGTAGCTGCGTCAATGAGGATCGCACGACCCTCGAATCGGTGGCTGCTGCCAACGGTTATCCGTATCGGCAGGATTCCTGTTTCATCGACGAATTGCCCGCCGAATGGGCCCCGATTCTGTGCGCCGGTGCGTTGGGTGCGGCTTCATCGCCATTGTCCCTGGACGGGCGGTTTCTGCTGCTCTCGACATTGCAGCGTACCGAGCCCAGGCTTACCGACGCCGATGTGCTCGCGCGCATCGATTCGGTCATAGTCGAACAGCACTTCGACGCGCTAGCCTCGAAACATGTGCGATGGATCATCCCCGTGGGCCATGGCTGAGATCACCCGGTGAATCTGGAGTTGGGAGACGCATTGGAACGCAGTTCGCTGCTGCGCTTTGTGCCGCCCGAGCACGTGGCAGCCGTCAGGGCTTTGTTCGATCAGGTCGATTACGAATTTGGCGACGTCATCGTTGCCGAAGGCGAGGCCGCCGATGCCTTCTTCGTGCTGGTGGATGGCCGAGCACGGGCGGTGAAAGCCAAGGCTGATGGCGGCGAAATCATGCTGGGACGATTGTTGCCCGGCGACGAATTTGGCGAGGCAGCACTTTTCGATGGCGGAGTCCGTACGGCCACCGTGCGCGCCAGCACCAGGGCAAGCGCATTGCGCCTGGGCCGTTCGGCTTTTCAGGAGCTGCTGCAGCGTTATCCAGAACTGCGACAAAGCCTGGAGCTGATGTCGCGCTGGCGCATTCTGCAATCATTTCTTTTCCAGTCCAGCGATTTTGGGCGGCTGCCGGCGCCGGCTTTGCGGGCGCTGATGGCCGCGCTTGAGCCCGCCACTGTTTCTCGTGGCGAGCTGATCGTCCGTGAGGGAGATGCCGCTGGGCCGATGATGATCCTGCGTGCAGGCCGCGCTCGTGCCTGGCGCGGAAGCCCCGCAGACCCTGAGCATCTGGCGGTGTACCGGCCCGGAGATTATTTCGGCGAACGTTCGCTGTTGACCGGTGAGCCCCGCGCTGCCAACGTCGAGGCGCTTCTTGACTGCGAACTGCTGCTGTTGCCGATCGAGGCGGCGCAGCAGCTGCGCGAACGCTACCCGGAATTCGATCTCCGATTGAGCGAACGACTTGCCGAGTACGAACACCGGGTGCAGGCGCGCATTCCCCTCGATTTCGCCGAGGAGTTGTTGCCGGCCGAAGCACAGACGGCGAATCCGCTGGCAGGCATGGAGTCGGCCGACGAGGACGAGATCTTTGCCGAAGACGGGTTGTTCCGTCGGCGCAGATCCCGATTCAGACCTTTCCCCTTCGTGGCGCAGATTGACGAGATGGATTGTGGTGCCGCTTGCCTGGCCATGATCTGCCGCCATTTTGGTCGCGATATCAGCCTGTCACGCTTGCGAGCACTGGCGCACACGGCTCATGACGGCAGCAGTCTGATGGGACTGTGCGCTGCCGCTGCAGAACTCGGTCTGGCCGCTCGTTCGCTCAAGGTGTCGGCCCGACATCTGGATCAATTGCCGCTACCGGCCATCTGCCATTGGCAAGGCCATCATTGGGTGGTGTTGTACGAACTTGACGGTCGCCATGCTTGGATAGCCGATCCCGGCCTGGGCAAGCGCAGGATTCCGCGCGATCAGTTCCTGGCTGCCTGGTCGGGCTACAGCGCGCTCTTTGATTACACCGATGCCTTTCTCGCCAACGAACAACCGCCCCGCGTCGGCTTGAGCTGGCTGTGGGCATTGTTGGTGCCGCATCGCCATTCACTGCTGCTGGCGGCAGGCCTGGCGGGCCTGGTGAGCGTGTTGAGCCTGCTGTTCCCGGTCTTGACCCAATTCGTGGTGGATCAGGTGATCGTCGATCAGGACGTCGACTTGCTCACCCTGGTGCTGGGGGCGATGGGCGCGGCCCTGGGCTTCCTGTTGCTGGCGCAGCTGATCCAACAGTATTTGCTGGCCTTTGTCGCCGTGCGTGTAGACAGCGCGGCCCTCGATGTGTTGACGCGACGTCTGCTGTCGCTGCCGATGAGTTACTTCCACACCCGTCGTACCGGCGATATCCAGCGGCGTCTGGACGGTGCCCGCCAGGTGCGCCAATTCCTCGTCCAGCAGGGTATCGGCGGGGCCCTGGCGCTGCTGCAACTAAGCGCTGCGCTGTTGTTGATGGCGATGTATTCATTGCCGCTGGCGGCGGTGTTTGCGCTGACTGTACCCTTCTACGTCGGCCTGATGTGGGTGTCGCGTCGCGTGCTGCGGCCTCTGTATGCCGATATCGAAGAGGCGCACGGTCGCTATGCTTCGCACCAGATCGATGCCATTCGCGGCATCGAAGCGGTCAAGGCTGGCGGCGCCGAGCTGGTATTCCGTGACGCCATGCTGGCGCAGTTCCTGAAAGTGTCGCGCCAACAGTTCCGCGGCAACTTCATGGTCATGGCCTACGACAGTGCACTGCAGGCGATTGGCTTTGCCACGCTGCTGGCCTTTCTGTGGGTGGGTGCCAGGCAGGTCATCGCCGGAGAACTGAGTGTCGGCGCGCTGGTAGCCTTCAACAGCCTGCTGGCGATGGCTGCTGCGGCCATACTCAAGGCGCTCGGCGCCTGGGATGAGCTGCAGTTCGTCAGTGTATTGCTGAATCGTCTGGGTGATATTTTCGAGCAGGAGCCCGAACAGGGCAGGGACCGATCGCATCTGCGGCCCGTGCCCAGTCTGCAAGGTGAGATCGCCGTCGAGGCCGTGAGCTTTCGCTACGGAGGCCCCCAGGCGCCGGAAATCCTGAAGGACATCCAGTTGCAGCTGGCACCGGGGCGCACCTATGCGCTGGTCGGTCGCAGCGGTTGCGGCAAGACCACCCTGGTCAAGCTGATTGCGGGACTGATCGAGCCAACGGCCGGTGCGATCTTCTTTGATCGGGTCGATTCGCGCCAGCTGAATCATCGCGATCTGCGCCGACACATTGGATTCGTGCTGCAGGAGAATCATCTATTCGACGCCACGGTGCTGGCCAATATCGCCTTTGGCGACCCGGAGCCCGATCTGGATCGCGCCATGCGCGCCGCACAGCAGGCTTATGCACATGACTTCGTCACGCGCCTGGCGCTGGGCTATGAGACCCGCATCGGCGACAGCGGACTGGCGCTGTCCGGCGGTCAGCGGCAGCGCATCGCGATTGCGCGGGCGCTCTATCACGATCCGCCCATCTTGATCTTTGACGAGGCCACCAGCGCACTCGACAGCGAAAGCGAGCGCGCCATCCAGGGCAATCTGGCGCAGATTGCGCGCGGGCGCACCTGCCTGGTCATCGCTCATCGCTTGAGCACCATCCGCGAGGCCGACGAGATCATCGTGCTGGAGCAAGGCCAGATTGCCGAGCGCGGCACCCATGACGCGCTGCTGCAAGCGCGCGGCCTGTACTTCTTCCTGCACAGTCAGCAGTTGGGCCTATGAACAGCCCGACGCCGAACTTTCAGGATGCATCGGGACTCTTGCCCACAGAGCCACCAGCACGTGTCGCACGCTGGACTGGCATGCTGCTGCTTGCGATCAGCATCGCCGCCATCGGTTTTTCCGTCTGGATGCCGTTGCCCGAGGTTGCTGTGGCGCCTTTCGTGCTGGTGCCGGCGACTGATGCCGACGACCTGCAGGCGCCGATGTCCGGAAAGCTGTCGCGCGTTCTGGTGGCCGAGGGGCAGCAGGTCGACGCAGGGGCGTTGATGTTCGAGCTGGAAAATGACGAACTGCGCCGCAAGCGCTCGCAGCTGCGCCAGTGGCAGGACGAACTCGCCGCCCTGCATGTGCGCGTCGAGCAACTGGAGAAGTCGCACGAGCAGGCGATGGCGCTGCAGCGCACCGAATTGGCCAGCGCCGAGCGCGAACTGGCCTTCAGGCGCGAACTGGTCAGCACCCAGTCTGAAGTGCTGGCGCGCGCCGAGCGCCTGGGTAGCGCAGGTGTAGTTGCCGAAGTGGAGTTGTTGAAGTATCGGCTGGCCCTGTCGGAGGCACAGAAGGAGCGCGTACTGGGCGAACGTACGATCGAAGGTCTGCGCCTGTCTGCGCAGCAGCGCAGCAGCCAGCGCGAGACCGAGCGTAGCGATGAGGCGGCGCAGGAGCGCCGATTGCGCGAGCAGATGCTTACGCTGGAGCGTGAGCTGGTCGACAGCGAAGGTGACCGGCGTCAGGTGCGCGCGCCCTATCCGGCTTCGGTGCTGCGACTACCGACGCGCACGCCGGGCGCCGTGGTCAACGCCGGCGATGTGCTGGCGCAGTTGGCGCGGGTTGATGGCGGCATCAAGGCGCGCCTGCAATTGCCCGAAGCGGCCCTGCCACGGCTGCAGGTGCATCAGCGTGTGCGGTTGCAGTTCGACGCCTATCCGGTGCAACGCTACGGCAGCGTGGATGCCGAGGTGCAGTGGCTCAGTCCCGAGCCACTGGTCAGCATGGAGATCAGCGCATTTGTCGCGGATGCAAGCATCCATGCGGCGGACACGCGCAAGCTGCAGGTGGGCATGCGCGGACAGGCGCGTGTTGTTGTTGGCCAACGAACCTTGCTGGAACGTGGGCTGGATGCCTTGCGCGGCGTAGGGGAAAGGCTGCGGTAGAACCGTTCAGCCGCGTTGCTGACGGAGTACCAGTCAGGCGGGTCGGTAGCTTTTTGGGTGCGCACTGGTAGGAGCGGTTCAGGGACGATAGATTACGTGCATTGGAGCAGGGTCCCAGGGGTCAAGATGCAGACTCAGGCATCAGCTCGGGCCGATTAACGAAGTTCGAGCTTGAGCGCTTTCAATCCATGACCTGTGCCTGGCGCATCACCCGCTTTTTCCTGATAGTGGCGGGCGCCCTCGGGTCAGAAGCAGCCCATTCCCGGGCCAATGATCAGGTCGCTGACGAGGAACCGTTGGCCTTCGAGTCGATCATGGTCACGGCGCAGCGCCGGGACGAGGAGATTCAGGATGTCCCGATCGCGGTGACCGCATTGGATGAGGCGTTTCTGGTCCGCCACGACGTGCAGTCCATCGAGGACTTGGGCGCTTTCGTCCCGAACCTGTACACCACCAACAGCGTGAATTATGGCGCGGCACCCGTGTCGATCCGGGGCATCGGCGGTGCCAACGGTGGTGGCAACTTTTTCAACGATGAGCCGGTGGCCGTCTATCTGGACGACATGTACGTCGGACGCCTGAGCCTCTCGACCAGCGACCTGGTCGACATTGAATCGATCCAGGTCCTGCGCGGGCCTCAAGGCAGCCTGTTCGGTCGCAACGCCACGGCCGGCGCGCTGCTGGTGCGACCCGCACGCCCCACCGCGGAGCCAGAAGGCTACCTCCGACTGGGTCTTGCCGAATACGGAGAACGTCGGGTGCTCGGTGCCGCTTCCGGCCCTCTGACCGACACTTTGCAGGGTCGTGTCGCGATCGGCTACGCCGATGTAGACGGCTGGGGTGAGAATACTTTCACGGGCGAGAATGTGAACGGCAGAGAGGATCAGACCGTTCGGCTGTCGCTCGCCTGGCAAGCGTCGAACGAGGTGACCGCCGAGTGGATGCTTGAGCGCAGCAATCAGCAAGCAAATCCCGCCACCATCAACGTGGCGCCAGTGGCTCCCGGCCAGCCGTCCTCGCCCTTCATTCGGCGCGACGACCTCGACGACGCGCTGAACAACAACGAATTTTCTTTCGATGACCCCAGCGACAACGAAACCGATGCCACCCATGCACTTGTGAAAGTGAGCTGGAAACTCAGCGACGCGACGCTGGTCGCCATCTCCGGTTTTCGCGACTACGGACTGCGCGGCAGGCAGGATTCCGACAGCACGCCGTTCACCCTGTTCAACAACAGCGGCACCATCGGTTCCACGCAACGCTCCCACGAGCTGCGGCTGTCCAGCAACGCCGATGATCCATTCCGTTGGACGGTGGGTGCCTACCATTACCGCGAAGACACGGATGTCATCTTCGATATCAACAACTTCCAGGGGCTGTTCGGGGCGGGTACCGCGGCCAGGTTTGACGCCCGACAGCAGCTCGAATCCTGGGCTGCATTTGCGGATGCCCGCTATGCCTTCACCGATCGGCTCTCGCTCACGCTCGGTGGTCGTTTCAGCAAGGAGGACAAGCGCTTTGCCAACAAGCAGACCGTCGCAACCATCCGCGAAAGTGTCCTTCCCATTGATCTCGGACCATTTCCCGCCGGCTCCCGCATTCCCGGTAGCACGCTGTTCGCCGATCCGCCTGTATTCACCAGCGCCGCGAGCTTCAATAACTTTTCGCCACGCGCCGTTCTCGAGTACGACGTCCTGCCGAACGCACTCGCCTACGCCAGCTACAGCGAAGGGTACAAGAGTGGCGGCTTCAACTCCTTCGGTCTGAGTCCGGCCTTCGAGGAAGAAGAAGTCCAGGCCTTCGAGATCGGGGTCAAGACTGAGCTGCTGGAAGGGCGTCTGCGATTGAATGCCGCTGGATTCACCTATGACTACAGCAACCTTCAGGTACGCCTTCCGGTACCGACGGGCGGCGTCAACATCGTCAACGCTGGCGCGGCCAAGGCCTGGGGTCTGGAGTTCGAGGCAAGCCTGCTGGTCACCGACAGGCTCCGTCTGGATGGCAACATTGCCTTCCTGAACACCGAGCTGGCCAGATTCGATACGCTACAGGTGCCGGAAGACTTGATGTTCCTGCTCGGCGCGCCGATCCCGCTGGAGCAGGTGAGTGCGGCGGGCAATGTGCTGACTCGGGCGCCGGAGATTTCGTTCTTCGCCAGCCTGCAATACGCACTGGATCTGGGGAAGGATTTCGAGGGCTTGTTCGAACTGGCCTGGCGCTACCAGGACGAGGTGTACTTCCTGGAGACCAATCAGGACCGCAACACTTTCAAGGGCGGTAGTGCCAACCGACTGGATCTGCGCTTTGCCGTACATCCGCATCAAGGTGCCTGGGATGCGGCGCTGTACGTCAACAACTTGACCGACGATCGCAGCATTACTCAGGTCACCGCGCTCGGCTCGTATCCCAATGCCGCCATCAGTCCGCCGCGGCAGTACGGGGTCGAGTTCAGCTATCGCTGGTAGTGATCTACACGAGCGCAGCGCTTCCGGCTCCGCCCAGGTGCAGGTCAGGCGCGGTTGACAGTAGTTTCCCGCCATCATAAAAAAATCATGTAGTCATCAGGACTCATTCTGTGCAGTGGCATACAGTCTTTCCCAGCTTGCCGGGGTTGAGCGGCAAGCTGAAGACAAACACACGGGGAGACAAACACGATGAAACTACGCACACCGCTGTTACTCGTCATGGCGTTCGGTCTGGCGCAGCCGGCTTTTGCCCAGCTCAAGCCCTATACCGATTACGACACCAGCACTTCGGTCTCGCAGGTGTCCACCGTACATGTGGACGCCAACATGATCGACTATTACCTGGAAGGCATTCGCGGCACTTGGGTGGCCGCAGCCGAAGCACGCAAGAAACTTGGCCAGATCGAAAGCTATTCGGTCTACGTCAGTGAACTACCGCTGAGCGGCGATTTCAACGTGGTACTGGTCACTCGGGCCAAGAGCGCTGCTGACCTCGAGCCGAGCAAGGAGCGTTACGACGCTTTCATGAAGGCCTGGGGCGAGGCCAATGAAGAGAAAAGCCGAGCGACAACAAAGACCTATCCGGGTATTCGACAGATCACCGGTGAATACCGGCTGCGCGAGATTACCTTCAAGTAAGGGCGAAGAAGCGCGCCGTTGCTGCGAATTCGCCTGTCAGGAAAGGTCGGAACAAGTCCATTCCGGAATTCCAGACTTGCTCCCTAAGGTGCTTGTTCGGATTCACCCTGGCACAGGGATGTGCCACCATTTTCGAACAGTTCCGGCAACGAGCGGAGCGCCTCCAATACCGCCCAGCACGCGGTCTTGTTGGGTGAGTTCGATGCCCATTTGCGCATCTCGACGACGAACCTCTCCAGGATCTCGGCAGATTCCAGTTGCTGAGCCACTTGGATCTCCTGCCTTGCCGCATCCAGGTCACCGAGTCCCGCGTGTGCCCAGGCGCAGGTCAGGTGCGGTTGATAATAGTTGGGCGTACGCTCGACGGCTTGCCGGCCACCGCGCAAACCAGCCGCATAGTCGAGCATGAACAAATGGCCGGTGGCGCGGTAGGTGGCCCACAGGCCGAACCGCGGGTGATGCGGGGCGCGGGCCTCGGCGGTTTCGATCAAGCCGATGCCGCCCGGATCGGCATGGCGCAGGCAGTGTTGCCAGCCGAGCACCGCCAGCGCATGCGCATCATTCGGATTGCGCGCGGTCGCGATCTCCAGGTGGGTGATCGCATCGTCGGGTCGATGGAACATGGTCGCCACAATACCGGCGGACGCGCGCACTTCAGGGGAGTTTGGCGCCGCCGCCAATGCTTGCGCGATCAGCTCATCGGCCATCGCCATGGTGGCTGGCGGATCCTCGGCCCATTGACTGACCACGTTCTGGCTGAGTTGCACGGCGAGCGCCGCGCGCGTGACCGGATCATCGGGCTCGATGGCCAGCGCTTCCTGCAGCATCGCGACGATCCGACGCGCGCTGTCGCGGCCGTAGTTCAAGCGCAGCGCCTCTGCCGCCTGCACCCGCTCATACGCGGAAAGATTGAAGCGCCCGATGCGCCGCGCGCGCAGCGGCTGCGTGATGTTCACCTTGGCGGCTATGGCTGTCGTGATGCTGCAGACCACGTTTTCCTGAACCTCGAAGAAGTTGCTGACGGCGGTCTGATACTTTTCCGCCCACAGCAGCACGCCCTCGGCGGCGTCGCTGAGGTCAACGCGAATGCACAGAATGTCTTCGATGAGTGCGAGTGTCGCCGAGACCAGATAGCGCGAGTTCAATGCCTCACCCATCTCGCTCATGCCCATGCCGGGTGCATCGATCGAAAAGCGTGCCGCCGAACTGCAAGGCGCCACCCGGAACTGCGGTGTTCGCGCCAGCAGCATGGTCAGGTCGCGGGTCAGACCGTTCGAGAGCAGTCGGCCATTGCCGTCTGCGGACACATCCGCAACTGGCAGAACCGCGACGGAAAAAGCCGGCAAAGAGGACGTCCGAGTACGCGCTGCCTCGGCTGTCGGGCCGGCATTCCAGACTTCTGCATCCAGTCGGTAGCCGAGTGTGGGCAGCGTAAAAACCGCGTCAGCTAACGCGGCCACATCGCGCAACGCGGAGCGCAATTGATAGACGATTCGTGTCAGCGCCTCATCGCTCGCAGAGTCGCCAGCCCATAGGCGGGCGACCAGTTCGTCGCGCCTCCACAGTTGCCCTGGTCGTTCTGCGAGCGCAATCAACAGGGCCATCACTTTGGGCTCGATCCGACGCGAGCACTTCTTGCCGCTGATTCGCAAGGCGTCGCACTGGACCAGCACGCCGTTCATATAGAAAGAGGCGGTGTGCTCTGAATTGTTTGGCCAAACGCTTTCCATGGCGCTGAAAGCTAGCACGGGGTAGCCGCCGGCATCATAAAAACATCATATGATCATCAGGACTCAAAGTGAGCGGCCGCCTAGATTCAGTAGCAGCCTTGCCGGAGTTGAGCGGCAATCTGCAAGACCAACACAAGGGGGGTGTCATGCACACGATGAGCTTTCGATATTTGATCATGCTGGGGGCGCTGGTTGGCCAGGCGGCACATGCGGTTCACGAATTGCCCAATGTTCCCCAAAGCTGCCTATACAAGCTCGCCACGCCCCACCGGCCGGACCCGAGGCCACCGGAATCGACCGCGACGCCGGAACAGCGCTGTCAATGGGCAGACATGTTTTCGCTGGGGAATGTGCCTACGACCCCGGTGGGTGTGATCACTCCGGCGGGCGATCCGCGCTATTACTGCACCCTGGACGGGGCGACCCTTGCAATTCCGACGACCGTGGACGAGGTGGACCAAGCGCTCGCGAGGAGATTGCCTGGCCCGACCCCGTGTGCTGGCGACGCCGTCTGTGTAGAACTGTTTGGCGAGCACGCGACCTGCGCCGCTTTCGGGCCGGACGCCTCGGGCCGCAGTGAAACCGGATGGACCTCCTTGGGTCCAGCCAGCTCCTTTGCGGTGGCTTCCGATCTTGCCGGCGAGCTTGGCGCCCATTCAGTTTACGTCAGGTCGCCAGGGGGCCAGGGAAACATCTTCTATTTCAGCGATTATCAAAGTTCCGGAAACGGCGTGTTTCGAACCCATTCGCTGAGAGGTTCCGGGCTGTTGTCAGCTGGGGATCTGCCGATACTCGACATCACCTTCTGCAAGGCACTGTCCAGCCCCGTCGTCCAGAAAGCAAGGGTTGAGGGTTGCACCGGCTTCTGCCGGCCCGAGCCCTGCTGTGGCCCGCATTTCCCCTGCGAGGGAACGCCCAACCTGCCGCCGCTGACGCAGGAGCCCGAAGATCGACTTGCCTCGCTCGATTCGCAGCTGGACGCACTGGCCAATAGCGGTGCCTTGAACCAGGGTCAGGCCAATGGCATGCGCCAGAGAATCGCCAACCTTCTGAGAAGCATGGAACAGGGCAATCTCTCCCAAGCCTGCAATCACATGAGTCAACTGATCCTGTCCATCGAGCACAACATCAACAATGGATCGCTCAACCCGGCCGACGCCGGACCGCTGCAAGCCGAATCCATTGCCATCAGGGCGGAGCTTGGCTGTTCGTGATCCTGAGCAATCGGGTGATCCATCGCCGCTGTTCCATTGACCTGCGCCAGGACTTTGGACGGCGGCCATGGGTACAGCCCTCGCAGCTGCGGATGACTCAAGACTCAGACGGCATCGCTGCAGAAACAGCCAACTGCGCCTGGCCGTCTGGGGCAATCATGCCGGCGAACCGACGCTGAGAGGATGGCTGAGCACATCAGCGAGGGCTGGGTGCTGGCGACTTTCGAGTTGCGCTGAAGAACCGCCACGGAGGCTTTGATCTGTCTCGCGGCCGCGAGACGGGATCAGAGTTTCCCGAATCGACCTGCGTCCACCTGCAGCCAATCCAGAGCAGTGCCGCTGAGCAGCCGCTGGCGCTCGGTGTCGTCCAGTTGCATCCGTCGAATATGCGACCCCGGTTCCTGCTCACCCAGCGGGAAGGGGTAATCGGTGCCGAGCATCAGTCTATCGGCGCCGCAGGTGTCGATCAGATACTGAAGTGCGGTGTCGTCATGCACGCAGGTGTCGAAATACAGGCGCTTGAGGTATTCGCGTGGCGGGCGCTGGTTGTCAGTGGCGACGAGATCCGGGCGCATCTTGAAACCGTGTTCGATGCGGCCGAGCGTGTACGGAAATGAGCCGCCGCCATGGGCGAAGGCCACCCGCAGGCGTGGCAGGCGCTCCAGCACGCCGCCGAAGATCATGCTGCAGACGGCGCGCGATTGCTCCGCCGGCATGCCGACCAGCCAGGGCAGCCAGTACTTGGGCATGGACGCTGCCCCCATCATGTCCCAGGGATGCACCAGCAAGGAAACATCCATTTCCTCGCAGGCGGCGAAGAACTCGAACAGCTCAGGTGCGTCCAGATTCCAGTCGCCCACATGCGAGCCGATCTGCACGCCTTGCAGGCCCAGGTCCTTAACGCAGCGGCGGGCTTCTTCGATGGCCAGTTTGGGTGACTGCAGGGGCACGGTGCCAAGACCGAGGTAATGGCGCGGATGCTCGCGCACCAGGTCGGCAGAATGCTCGTTGAGCGTCCGGTGCAGCACCAGCGCCTGTTCACCCGGCGCCCAGTAACAGAACATCACCGGTACCGTGGACACCACCTGCACCGAGACATCGAAGCGTTCGTAGTCGTCGATGCGCGCGTGTGCATCCCAGGTCTTGGGCCAGATCTCGCGGAAGAACTGCCCATCCTTGTAGATGCGATGCCGGCCATCGCTGTGGTCGATGCTGGGAAAGCGGTTGTCGCCATAGCGAGCCGCCAGATCCGGCCAATCGCGGGGCAACACGTGCGCATGGGTATCGATCTTGAGGGTCACTGGCTCGGTTCCTGCCATGGAGGTCGGTATGATACCCGGCTGCAGCGCCGCACCCGGCGCAGATCGGAGAAAGCCATGGACGTAATTCAGCGCATACAAGCTTTGCTGGACGCACACCCGATCGTGTTGTTCATGAAGGGAACGCCGCAGTTCCCGATGTGTGGGTTTTCCTCGCGTGCAGCGCAGTGCCTGAAGAGCGCGGGTGCGCGTTATCACGCGGTCAACGTGCTCGAAGATCCCGAGATCCGCGCCAATCTGCCGCAGTACGCCAACTGGAAGACCTTTCCCCAGCTGTATGTGAACGGCGAACTGATTGGTGGATCCGACATCGTTGCCGATCTGGAAGCCTCCGGCGAACTCAAGCGCATGGTCGAAGAGGCCCAGGCACAGGCGGGGGCCGCTTGACCGAAGCACCGAATTTCAGGATTCCGCAGGATCAGGCCTGGGAGGGCGCGGGTCTGGCGGGGCGGCAAGTCTTGGTCGTGGGCGCATGTGGCGCCGTGGGTCGAGCCTGTGCGCTGTCGCTCGCAGATCGTGGCGCCAGCGTGGTGCTGCTCGGGCGCCGAGTGGCAGCGCTGGAGAAGCTCTACGACGAACTCGAGGCATTGGGTGCGCCACAGCCGGCGATCTACCCCATGAATCTGGAGGGCGCGACGCCAGCTGATTTCGCCGATCTGTGTGCCCGCATCATCGAGGGTTGCGGGCATCTGGACGCCGTGATCTACGCTGCCGGTCGCCTGCACGGTCTGACCCCGATCGAGCAGTTCGAGCCTGAAGAATGGTTGCGAACGATCCAGATCGGGTTGAATGTGCCTTTTCTGATGCTGCAGTCGTTGCTGCCGGCATTGCGTGCTGCCGAGCAGTCGCCGCTGATGTTGTTCATGTCAGATTCGCCTGAACGCAGCACCGATGCCTATTGGGGCGCCTATGGCGTGGCCCAGGCCGGATTGCGCGCCCTGATTGCCATCGTGGCCAGCGAATGGGCTGCGCAAGGCGTTCGTGTGCTGGGTTTGTTGCCAGCGCCGATCGCCAGCGCTTTCCGGCGCAAGGTCTATGTAGGCGAGGCCATGGACGGACTGATTGCGCCGGCGCGCTACGCCGAGCTGATCAGCTGGATGATCGCCTGCGCACCGCAGGACTGGAGTGGATCGATTGTCGACGGGCGTCAGCCGCCAGCGGCAGCGCCGTGATGGACATCGTTTCGGCAGCGATCCTGCTGTTTCTGATCATGGATCCGCTGGGCAATATTCCGGTGTTCCTGTCGCTGCTCAAGGCTTTGCCGCCGCAGCGTCGACGCTTCGTGCTCGCGCGCGAACTGGTGATCGCGCTGGGTGTGCTGCTGCTTTTCCTGTACTCGGGTCAGGCGCTGCTTGCCCTGCTGCATCTGCGGCAGGAGTCAGTCAGCATCGCCGGCGGCATCGTCCTGTTCCTGATCGGCATCCGCATGATCTTTCCCTCACGCGACGGCCTGTTTGGCGACATTCCCGAAGGCGAGCCCTTTATCGTGCCGATGGCCATCCCCTGTGTGGCCGGGCCATCGACGATTGCTGCACTGATGCTGCTGGCCAATGATGGTACCGGGCGCAACTTCGAGTGGACCGTGGCCCTGGTTGCGGCCTGGCTGGCGACGGCGGTGATCCTGTTTGCCGCCACGGCGCTGTACAAGGTGCTGGGTCAGCGCACGCTGATCGCGTTGGAGCGCCTGATGGGCATGCTGCTGGTGGCGATTTCGGTGCAAATGTTTCTGGACGGTATACAGAAGTATCTGGGGGCGACGGGCGCGCAGTGACCCGTCCGACGAGGGCGAGAGGGCAAGAGGGCACGCAAAAGCAAGTTTCAGGCGAGATTGAGATTCTTCGTGCCCTCGTGCCCTCGTGCCCTCGTGTTCCTCAAGAGCGACCTTGATCCCGATTCCCTGGCACCTTCAGGAGGCTGATCAACCACCATGCGTCCCCGACTCTTGATCGTTCATCACAGTCATGGCTGGCGCACACGAAAGATGGCCGAGGTCATGGCTGCGGCTGCCGAGGCCACCGATGCCGTCGATGTGGTCTCACTCGGCGCCAGCGATGCAAACATTGAGGACGTGCTGGCCGCGGACGGCTACCTGATCGGAAGTCCGGAGACCTTCGGTTCGATGTCCGGGCTGATCAAGGATTTCTTCGAGCGCATCTATTACCCGGCTCAGGATCGGGTGACTGGCCGGCCCTACGCGCTGTTCGTGTGTGCCGGCAACGATGGCAGTGGAGCGATCGCTTCGATGCAGCGTGTCGCCCGAGGTCTGGGCTGGAAGGAGGTGCAGGCACCGGTGCTTGCGCATAGCGATGAAGTGGAATTGCGACTGAGGGATTGTGAACAATTGGGCGCTGGGATGGCGCTGGGGCTGTCGATGGGCATCTTCTAGGACAGGACGCAGGCCACGGATGGCGCCAACTTGCCTGTCCAATTGAAAGTTTTTTCTGAACAGAGTTGCGGTCGTCGAGTCTGAGCTGCAGCTCTAATTCTGGGTGACAAGACGCCGGGTTGTTAGCAAACCGTCATCTACCACTGTTAAACTCTTATTAACTCTCGCTGCATCAGCCGGGGCGCGGTGTTCGATCGCGGTTCGTCGGGTGAGTGCAGTCCAATCCCGTAACACAAGTCAGGCAGTCGTCATGAAGAAAAAGCCGCAGATTAAAGCCTTGGTGCTCGGTCTCATGCTGGGCCTCGCCGCCTCGCAGGGTGCCTTCGCCCAGGGCACCACCTCGTCATCCCTCAACGGTCGCGTGACCGATCCCGAAGGTCGCCCGATTGCGGGTGCGCTGGTCGAGATCGTGCATCTGCCGTCGAACACCCGTAAGACCGTCAGCACTGACGAGCAGGGTCGGTATGCGTCGACCAATCTGCGCGTGGGCGGCCCGTACAAGATCACGGTCACCAAGGACGGCTACGCTGGTGAAGCCCAGGACGACATCAATCTCCTGCTCGGCGAGCCTTCGCAGATCAACATCGATCTTGACCCGGCGATGACTCAGCTGGAGTCCATCGAAGTGGTCGCCTCGCAGCAGTCCGATGTGTTCCGCTCCAACAATCAGGGCTCCACGAGCAACGTCTCGCGTGAGCAGATCGACTCCTTCCCGTCGATCAACCGCAACATCCAGGACTATGTGCGCCTCGATCCGCGCATCGCCCAGACCGACAAGGCCCGCAACGAGATCTCGGCTGGCGGTCAGAACACCCGCTTCAACGCGATCCGCATCGACGGTGTCAACACCTCTGATGCCTTCGGCCTCGAGTCCAACTCGCTGCCGACGCCCAAGCAGCCGATCTCGATGGACGTCATCGACGCCATCAACGTCTCGGTGGCCAACTACGATGTCACCATCGGTGGCGCCACCGGCGCGGTGATCAATGCCGTGACCAAGTCCGGCACCAACGAGTTCCACGGTTCGGTCTACGGCACCTACCGCGAGAATGACTGGTCCGGCAAGAATCAGAACGATGTCCGCCCGGACATCTTCGATACCGACGAAACCTACGGCGGCACCTTTGGCGGTCCGCTGATCGAAGACAAGCTGTTCTTCTTCGCCAACTACGAGAAGAGCACCTTCTCTGGCGTCGGCACCAACTTCGGTCCGGTGGGCTCGGGTGCGACCAACATCGTCAACATCACCCAGGCCGATATCGATCAGATCATCGGCATTGCCAGCGGTTATGGTTTTGACGCCGGTACGCTGCAGCTGCCGAAGTCGCTGGACACCACCAGCGAGGAATACGCGATCAAGCTCGACTGGAACATCAACGAGCAGCACCGCGCCAGCTTCCGCTACAGCAGCTCCGAGCAGAGCCAGGCCAACACCCCGGGTTTTGGCAACAACTCCCTGTCGCTGTCGAGCTATCTGTATCAGCGTGACTTCCAGTTCGATACCACCACCGCCCAGCTGTTCAGTGACTGGACCGACAACTTCTCGACCGAGTTCAAGCTGTCCTACCGTGACTATTCGGCAGTGCGTACCCCGGCGTCGAACCTGCCGGCGATCGCCGTGCGCGTGGGCAACGCCACCCTGAATCTGGGCACGGAAGAAAACACCCACGCCAACGTGCTGGAAACCCAGACCTGGAACTCCTACTTCATCGGCAACTACTTCGTCGGTGATCACGAGTTCAAGTTCGGTGTGGACTACGAAGCGAACGACATCTTCAATCTGTTCGGTCGCCGCACCAACGGCGTCTATACCTTCAACAGCATCAACGATTTCGCCAACGGCACGTCCAGCCGTTATCAGCTGTACTACCCGGTGGGCGGCAATGTCGACAACATGGCCGCTGATTGGGGCCTGGACAACATCGGCTTCTTCGTGCAGGACAGCTGGTCGGTCAATTACAACCTGACCATGACCTATGGCTTCCGCGTCGATATTCCGAACGTCAGCCGCAAGCCCACCTACAACCAGGCCGCCTCGGAGACCTTTGGCTTCCGCAACGATGCCACCATCGACGGCAACGAGCTGGTGCAGCCGCGCTTTGGCTTCAACTACACCTTCGATTCCGAGCGTCCGACCCAGCTGCGTGGTGGCATGGGCCTGTTCCAGGGTGCGGCGGCCACGGTGTGGCTGTCCAACCCTTACTCGAACACCGGTCTGCAGTACACCGACTACTTCTTCAGTCGCGGTATCAGCAACTTCTCGCCGAACCCGAACGATCAGCTGGCACAGTTCACGCCGGGTACCGGCGCGACTCAGTCGGTCGATTTCATCGACCCGGATCTGGGCCAGCCGGCCGTGTGGAAGGCCAATCTGGCTTTCGATCATGAGCTGCCCTGGTACGGCATCGTCGCTTCGGCCGAAGTCATCCTGACCTCGGTGGAAGAGGGCATCTACTACCAGCAGCTGAATCTGGGTGCGCCGACCGCCGTGGGTCAGGACGGTCGCTACATCTACTGGAATGCCAACGGTCTGGATCCGTCCCGCTGGAACCAGTTCGGTTCCGGCACGAGCGTGGGTTCGCGTGCCAACTCCAACCGTGCCTACAACGACGCCATCATCGCCCGCTCCACCAGCAAGGGCGATGGCCAGCAGCTGACTCTGTCGCTGCAGAAGCCCTACGAAGAGAACTGGTTCTGGCAGGTGGCGTACACCTACACCGACGCCAACGAAGTCAGTCCGCTGACCAGCTCCACTTCCAGTTCGCAGCTCGGCAACGTCGCCATCTTCAATTCCAATGAAGAGATCAGCGCTCGCTCGAACTACCTGGTCAAGGATCGCTTCTCCGGTGCCGTGTCCTATCGTCACTTCTTCTTCGACGATCTGAAGACCGAGTTCTCCCTGGTGTATGAAGGTCGCCGTGGCAAGCCCTACAGCTACACCTTCGACAACGATGCCAACGGCGATGGTCGCTTCAATGACCTGCTGTACATCCCCTCGGGTCCGGGCGACGTGCTGTTCGGTTCGCCGGAAGAAGAAGCCGCCTTCTTCGCCTATGTCGAGGGCAATGAGTACCTGCGCTCGCACATGGGTGAAGTGGCCGAGCGTAATGCCGACTACTCCAGCTGGGTGCACAACTTCGACGTTCGCATCTCGCAGGAGCTGCCGGGCTTCTTTGCCGGCAACAAGGCCGAGATCTGGCTGGACATCCTCAACATCGGCAACATGATCGACAAGGACTGGGGTGTCATCGAGGAAATCGGCTTCCCGCTGATGCGCGGCATCGTCGAGTACGGCGGTATCGATGCGGCCTCCGGTCGTTACGTCTATCGTTTCAACACGCCGGATTCGCAGCGTGTATACGACGCTCGCGGCATCTCGCGCTGGGCGCTGCAGCTGGGCTTCCGCTACAGCTTCTAAGCTTTGCTCCAGTGTTTGACGAAACGGCCGGCTTTTGCCGGCCGTTTTCGTTGGGGCCTCAGAAGCTCGTCTTGGCCTGATCGGCCGTTTTTATGGTTCCTTCACCCATTGTCCACTCGTCACCCGGCGCTGCAGGGCATAGAATCCGTGCCCTTGGTTTGAATGCCGGGCGCTACTCCATGGTCAACATCAGCCTGTTTGGGCGCTTCGTGCCTTTGCAGTCGCTGGTTCCCTCCGATCGAACCCAACTCGCCAAGCAGAGCAGTCTGGTCAATTACCAGCCAGGCCAGGTGGTGTTCAGTCGCGGCGAACTGGCCCGTACCCAGGCCTTTCTGATCGAAGGTGAAATCGAACTCCAGGATGAGCGTCAGGCCACTCGGCTGCGCGCCACTGATCCCGAGGCCCGCTACGCACTGGCGCCGGGCCCCAGGCGCTCGGCGACAGCCTTGTGCCTGAAGGCCGCGCAAGTGCTGTTTGTCGATCGGGAATTGCTGGATGTGATGCTCACCTGGTCGCAGACCGGTGGTGTGCAGGTGCGCGATCTGGATACCGAGGCCGAGTTCGACGAACATCAGGACTGGATGACCGCGCTGCTGCAGAGCAAGGCCTTCCTGCGCATCCCGGCCGGGAACATTGCCCAGATCTTTGGCAACATGGAGTCGGTGACCTTCGAGGCCGGCAGCATCATCCTGAAGCAGGGCGATCCGGGTGACTACTACTATGTGATCACCGAAGGCCGAGCCCAGGTGGTGCTGGAAGATCCGAATGGCAACTCTGAGGAGGAGTTGGCCCAACTGGGTGTCGGCCGTGCCTTCGGTGAAGAGGCGCTGGTGTCCGGTGAACCTCGCAATGCCAGCGTGCGCGCGTTGACGCGCTGCTCGCTGATGCGGCTGTCGAGCACCGCCTTTGCCCGCTTGCTGAAAGCACCCTTGCTGCGCGAGGTGCAGCTGAACGACATCCATGCCGGCGTCAAGCTGCTGGACGTGCGCTTGCCGAGCGAGTTCGAGCGCGGCCACTGGCCGGGGGCGATCAACATGCCGTTGGCGCGCTTGCGTCAACTGGCCAAGACTCTGGACCCGACCCAGGAATACTGGGTGTATTGCGATACCGGGCGGCGCAGCGCTTCGGCGGTCTTTCTGCTGACCGAGCGTGGATTTGATGCCCAACTGGTACGCGGCGGGATCGGCGTCACCCAGCTCACCGAAGCTGCGTAATTTCGGTTACGATTCGCCGGCGGAGTGTCGAGTGCAGCTTGTGCTGACTCGACTCCGTGCGCTTCCAGCGATCGAAATCTTCACTGTCGCTTCGATTCAGCCAACAGGACAGCGCAGCGCGCAGGCCTGGGCAACGCTATCGGCGCGCGACAGATCCCACCATCAGAAACCGGATGCGCAACCTGGGTTGCGCCAGAGCAAGGATGTTCCATGAATCATCGACCTGTCAGTGCACGCATCAATCCCGAAGCCGGGATGGAAGTGCTCTCCAAAGCCGAAGTCAGTCGCCTCACGGCGGCCACCACCGGCGATCTCTACGCCTTGTTTCGGCGTTGCACCCTGGCGGTGTTGACCACCGGCATCGAGAGTGATGACGCTCGCGCGGTACTTGCCCGACATCCGGACTTCGACGTGCGCGTGGTCCAGCAGGACCGGGGCGTCAAACTCGATCTGATCAATGCCCCGGCACAGTCCTTCGTCGACGGCGAGATCATTCGCGGTATCCGCCAGCTGCTGTTCGCCGTACTGCGCGACATTCTCTACGTCGAGAACGAGATCAAGACCCGGGCCAATCTGAACGAGCCCGAAGGCATCACCAACGCGGTCTTCGACATCCTGCGCAATGCCGGCATCCTGCGGGCGCAGCAAGCTCCGAACATGGTGGTGTGCTGGGGTGGTCATTCCATCGGCCGCACCGAATACCAGTACACCAAGAAGGTCGGCTACGAGCTCGGCCTGCGCGGTATGGACATCTGCACCGGCTGTGGCCCGGGGGCGATGAAAGGCCCGATGAAGGGTGCCACCATTGCCCACGCCAAGCAGCGCATCAGCAACACCCGCTACATCGGCATCACCGAGCCCGGGATCATCGCTGCCGAGTCGCCCAACCCGATCGTCAATCATCTGGTGATCATGCCCGACATTGAAAAGCGCCTGGAGTCCTTCGTGCGCGTCGGTCACGCCATCGTGGTGTTTCCGGGCGGCGTTGGCACCGCGGAGGAAATCCTCTATCTGCTGGGCATTCTGCTGCACCCTGATAACGAGCGTGTACCGTTTCCGGTGGTCTTTACCGGTCCGGTCGAAAGCGCTGCCTATTTCGAACAGATCGACGCCTTCCTCAAGCTTACCCTGGGGGCGGCCGCGTCCGAACGCTACCGGATCATCATCGGTGACCCGGTTGAGGTCGCCCGTTACGTCAAGCAGGGCATGGCCCAGGTCACCGATCATCGGGTCGAGACCAAGGATGCCTTCTTCTACAACTGGACGTTGAAGATCCCGGAAGCCTTCCAGTATCGGTTTGCGCCCACGCATGAGGCCATGTCCAGGCTGGAATTGCGCCGCGATCGCCCTGTGCATGAACTGGCGGCCGATCTGCGCCGCGCCTTCAGCGGCATCGTCGCCGGCAACGTCAAGGAAGAGGGCATCCGCGCCATCGAAGCCAACGGCCCCTACGAGCTCAGTGGCGAGCCCGAGATCATGGATGCAATGGACGCCTTGCTCAAAGCCTTCGTGGAACAGCACCGCATGAAGTTGCCCGGCAGTGATCCCTACAAGCCCTGTTATCGCCTGAAGCCAGCGGCTTGAGGTACCCCGGCTGCCGTCAGGATGTCGCAATTCAGATGAGGGGTTGACGAAGCCCGTGGGCAGTCGGCATTATTCCGCTTCTACCGTTCCCGGATAGCTCAGCGGTAGAGCAAGTGACTGTTAATCACTGGGTCGCAGGTTCGATCCCTGCTCCGGGAGCCAATAAAATCAAGGGCTTGCGAAGGCAACTTCGCAAGCCCTTTTCTTTTGAGTCACCATAGAGTCACCAGCGGTTCCGGTGGGTTGGTCACTCGCCCAAGGCGGCCAGGGC
>JACKOW010000019.1 GCA_024234055.1 Rhodanobacteraceae bacterium | reverse complement strand
CGGAATATGGTAATTCAATGACTTAGGACATGGGCTCATGGAGAGCGTAGCGAAGCAATCCAGGGGCGTGTGGCGATGCGCTGGATTGCTTCGTCGCTGCGCTCCTCGCAATGACGCCGACCTGAAGGCCGGCCCCAAGTCCCTGATCCCGAGTCCCTGATCCCGAGTCCCTGATCCCGAGTCCCGAGTCCCGAGTCCCGCGCCCTCGTGCCCTCGTGCCTCCCCGTGGCATCCTTCGCCGTCATTTTGAGGATGGATTCCGGCATGTCGCTACGCCCGTTGTTGCTGCCCGATGTGCGCCGTCGTGAATTCTGGGCCTGGGCCTTCTACGACTTTGCCAATTCGAGTTACACCACGGTGGTGTCCACTGCGGTGTTCAGTGCCTACTTCGTGTCCACCGTGGCGGCAGGCAAGCCCTGGGCCACGCTGGCCTTGACCATTGCGGTCTCCTTCGCCGCCGCGGTGGTGATGATTCTCGGTCCGCTGGCCGGAGCGGCCGCCGACGCACGCGGGCGCAAGAAGCCGTTTCTGATGACCAGCACGCTGGCCTGCGTGTTGGGGACGCTTGGCCTGATGTGGGTGGGCCCGGGCGATGTTGCGCTGGGCATCTTCTTCATCGTCGTATCGGCCGTGGGCTTTGGTCTGGGAGAAGGGCTGATTGCAGCCTGGCTGCCTTTGATTGCGCGCCCGGAAGCCATGGGGCGGCTCTCCGGCTACGGCTGGTCCCTGGGTTATGGCGGTGGCCTCGCCGCGCTGGCGCTGTGTCTGGGCTACGTGCAGGGCGCGCAGCAGCGCGGCGAGAGCGCCGAGCACTTCGTCGCCGGTTGCATGGCCATCACCGCCGTGTTCTTCCTGTTGGCGGCGATGCCGAGTTTTCTGGCACTGAGAGAGCATGGCCCGCACCCGGACAAGGCCAAGATGGCTTCAGGATCCCTGCTTCGGGAATCCTCCGCCAGATTGATGCAGACCTGGCGCGAGGGCGCCCATCTGGCCGATCTGCGCCGTTTGCTGGTGGCCATTGCCGGTTATCAGGCCGGCGTCGCCGTGGTCGTCGCACTCGCGGCGGTGTACGCCGAGGCCGCCATGGGATTCACCACCGAGGACAACCTGAAGCTGATCCTGGCAGTGAACGTGACTGCCGCCGTGGGTGCCTTCGGTTTTGGCTGGGTGCAGGACCGCATCGGCCATCGCCGCGCACTGATGCTGTCGCTATGGCTGTGGATTGCCATGGTACTGCTGGCCTTTTTTGCCACCACCCGACCGGTGTTCTGGTTGGCGGCCAATCTCGCCGGCATTGCCATGGGCGCCTCGCAGTCGGCTGGCCGCGCCATGGTCGGCTACCTGGCGCCGGCGGATCGCGTCGCCGAGTACTTCGGCCTGTGGAGCCTGTCGGTGCGCCTGGCAACGATCATCGGCCCGATCAGCTACGGTCTGGCCACGCTGGTATTTGCCGGCAACCATCGCCTGGCGATGCTGTGTACCGGCCTGTTCTTCGTGTTTGGCCTGATCGTGGTCTACGGCATTGATGTCGAACGCGGGCGCAAGGTGGCACTCGGGCAAGCCTGATTCGCAACAACATTTGTCGCCGGGCCGCCAGCGCGCCATCATGTAGGACTTGTCGCTCAGAGCCTGCTGCCGATGTCGACTGAAGCTGCCACCACTGCTGTCCCTGCCGCTGCACCTGCAGTCAGCGCGCCGGCGGCGCCCAATGTGGTCGAGTTCAAGAACGTTACCAAGACCTACGGCGAAGGGCCGCGCGCCTACACGGCGATCAAGGACGTCAATTTCGTGGTCGAGGACCGCCCCGATCACGGCGAGTTCGTCGCCATCCTCGGCCCTTCAGGTTGCGGCAAGAGCACCATCCTGCGCCTGATCGCCGGTCTGACGCCGCAGCACCCGGCCACCAGCGGCAGCGTGCGCGTGTTCGGACGGGCCGTCGACGGTGCTGGCTCCGATCGCGGCATGGTGTTTCAGGACTACACCAGCTTCGATCACCTTTCGGTGGTCGACAACATCGCCTTTGGCCTGGAGTGCCGCGGCGTGCCACTGGCCGAGCGCCACGAACGCGCCATGCAGTGGATCGAGAAGGTCGGCCTGAATTCCTCGACCGATGCCCGCAAGTATCCGCACGAGCTGAGCGGCGGCATGCGCCAGCGCGTGGCCATCGCCCGAACGCTGATCCTGAAGCCACGCATCATCCTCATGGACGAGCCCTTCGGCGCGCTCGATCCCGGCACCCGTTACGCCATGCAGGACCTGCTGATCAGCCTCTGGCGCGAACAGCAGGCGACGGTGTTCTTCATCACCCACTCGATCGAGGAAGCGGTGTACCTGGGCGATCGGGTGCTGATCATGTCGCGCGCCCCCGGCACCATCCTCCACCAGATGCCGATGCCGCATCCGGATCGCCCAGCCAAGGACATGCAGCGTGAGCCCGAGTTCATCGACACCGTGTTCAAGGTGCGCGACATCGTCGACGAGCTGGAGAATCCGACCAGCGTTTGAGGTGCGCCGGGCGTTACGCGAGGCGGCAAGCGAGGGCTTTGCTTCCGCAAGGGACGCGAAAGAGAGCGATGGCGGTTTGTGCTTCTGCGTCCGGATCGCGTGAAGCAGCCTCAGCGTATGTCCGGCGAGCCCTTGTGTCCGGCGAGCCCTGCACGAATGGCTGCTTGAGCATGTCTTTGCCATTCTTTGCGTCCTCCGCGTCCTTGGCGGACAACGCTCTTGTTGGTGCCTGATGCCCGCCGCACTCGCGTATCCTGTACCCATGGAAAAACAAACCACTCACTTCGGCTACCGCGACGTCGCCGTCGCCGAGAAGCAGTCGCTGGTCGGCGAGGTCTTCACCTCGGTGGCTTCGCGCTACGACGTCATGAACGATCTGATGTCGCTGGGCCTGCATCGGCTGTGGAAGCGTCACTTCGTGGCCACCGCAGGCTTGCGCGCCGGCGATCGGGTGCTCGATCTGGCCGGCGGTACCGGCGATATCTCCGGCCTGATGGCGCCCCTCGTTGGCGACAAGGGCATGGTGGTGCTCTCGGACATCAACGCCGAGATGCTGGTGCGCGGTCGCGACCGCATGCTGGATGAAGGCCATTCGAAGCGCATCAGTTGCGCCCGGATCAACGCCGAGGCGCTGCCCTTCCCCGATGACAGCTTCGATCTGGTGACCATTGCCTTCGGCTTGCGCAATGTCACCGACCAACCCAGGGCGCTGGCAGAGATGTGCCGCGTGCTGCGTCCCGGTGGTCGCGCGCTGGTGCTCGAATTCTCGGAAGTGCGCCAGCCGCTGCTGAAGCCGGTCTACGACGCCTATTCCTTTGGCGTGCTGCCACTGCTGGGCAAGGTGGTGGCCAAGGATGAAGCCAGCTATCGCTATCTGGCCGAATCCATCCGCAAGCACCCCAATCAGGCTCGTCTGGCCGAACTGATGTCGGCCGCCGGCCTGGAGCGGGTCAGTGTCCGCAATCTGCTGGGCGGCATCGTTGCCATCCATTCCGGTTACGCCATCTGATCTGACTGCTTTCGTCGCCCGTTGACGCACACTGTGCTAAAACGCGCGACCTCGATTCCTACTGGAGACCGTTCATGCGCAAGACCTTGCTGATGTCCGCCCTGATGCTCACGCTGGCGGCTTGCCAGTCCTCCGAAGCGCCGCAGCAGGCCGCTGCGCCGGCACCGGCTCCGGCCACGGAACCGGCTCCTGCACCGGCACCGGCGACACCACCCATGGCGGCGTCCTCTCCCGAGTTCCTGGCGAAACTGGACGCGGTGATCGCCGGTCCGCAGCGCGATCCAGCCAACGCCGCCCGCGACGGTTTCCGCCACCCGCGCCAGACCCTGGAGTTCTTCGGGCTGAACAGCGGTCAGCGTGTGATCGAAATCACCCCGGGCGGCGGCTGGTACACCGAAATCCTGGCCCCGGCGCTGAAGGATGAGGGCAGCTACGTCGCCGCCATCATCAATCCCGAGAGCGTGAGCAACGAGCGCGCCAAGGAGTATTACGCCAAGAGCAACCAGGGTTTCCGCGACAAGCTGGCCGGCAATGCCGAGGCCTATGGCAGCGCCGAGGTTCTGGAGTTCGACATGAGCGCGCCGAATTTTGGCGAAGACCGCTCGGCCGATCTGGTCGTGACCTTCCGCAATGTCCACAACTGGGTGGGCAATGATTCGGTGCAGGGCATGTTCCAGGGCTTCTACAACGTGCTCAAGCCGGGCGGCGTACTTGGCGTGGTGGAGCACCGAGCAGCGGCTGACGATACCCGCGAGCTCAAGGACGTTGCCAAGACGGGTTATTTCCCGGAAGCGATGGTCATCGAGATGGCGGAGAAAGCAGGATTCAAGCTGGCAGAAAAGAGCGAGATCAATGCCAACCCGGCCGACACCAAGGATCACCCCAATGGTGTCTGGACTCTGCCGCCGGGCCTGAACATGAAGGACGTTCCGGAAGCCGACCAGGCCAAGTACCAGGCCATGGGCGAGTCCGACCGCATGACCCTGAAGTTCGTCAAGCCGGCGGAGTAAGGCGCGGGGCACGGGGCACGGGGCACGGGGCACGGGGCACGGGGCACGGGGCACGGGAAAAGGCTAACGGCTTCGGGCTCTTGTGGGTCCAGGTTTGTCTGGACCCACAAGCGCTGGCGTCAAGGATTTGCTTCACCGGTTCATGGTGAGTGGGCCGTTGCTGTGGAGGGCGCCGCGTTGCGGCGTCGCTTTGCGCTGAGCGGAGATCAAGAGCGGCCGCACAGGCGCGCGTCCCTCCTCAAGACCGCTCCGAACCTGGCCCAAGCGCACCAGACCCAGCCTCCCGTGTACCGTATCCCGTGCCCCGCTACGGCCTGCGCGCCAGCACCCAGACCTCGACCCGCTCCACGCCGGCGCGTTTCAGCGTCTTCGCGGCCTCGTTCAAGGTCGCGCCGCTGGTCATCACATCATCGATCAGGGCCACGCGCGCGGGCAGGCGGGCCTTGCCCACGGCAAAGGCGCCGCGGATGTTGCGCCGACGTGCGATCAGATCGAGTCCGGGCATGGGTGCAGTGGCTCGCTGGCGCAGCAGCGCCTGCGGCAACACCGGCAACTGCAGGGCAACCCCGAGTTCCCGGGCCAGTTCCAGCGCTTGGTTGTAGCCGCGCTGACGCAGCCGTGAGCGGTGCAGGGGAATCGGGATCAGCGCCTGCGGCATCTCCGCAGAATGCGCGTCAAGGCGCGAGCGCAGTGCGGCACTCCAGATCGGCGCCAGCGCCCGGCCCACGGACAAGGCGTCGTTGAATTTCAGTCGCTGCACCAGATGATCGAAAGGCGCGCGATAGATGAAACCCGCCCAGGCAGCATCAAAGGCCGGCGCCCGTTTCAGGCACTTGCCGCACAGCGGTGTGGCCACCGGCAAGGGCTCCGCGCAACGCGCGCAGGCCGTACCGCTGTGCTCCAGCAGCGCCACGCAGTCCGCACACAGCCGAGACCCCGCCGCTTCCACACCACAGAGCACACAAGCCGGCGCCAGCAGCAGGTCGCTGAAGCGTTCGATCAGGCGGGCGAGAGGAGCAAGCCAGGGCATGGCTGGAGTCTAGACGGGGCACGGGGCACGGGGCACGGGGCACGGGGCACGGGGCACGGGGGAAAGGCTACGGGGTTCGGCTCTTGATAGGGTCCAGACTTGTCTGGACGCTTTGGTTGATCCGGCCAAGAGCGTTCGGACAAGTCCGAACCCACAACAGCGCGAAGCCCCGCTCTTCCCGTGCCCCCTTTCCCGTGCCCCGTAGTTGACTCCCCGGCCCCCATGCCGTCGAATCGCGCCCTTGTCCGTAGACCTGAGCCCGCCCATGAGCAGCATTCGCCACGACTGGACCCGCGAGGAGTTGGCCGCCCTGTTCGACCTGCCGCTGCTGGATCTGGTGCACCAGGCCGCCAGCGTGCATCGGCAGCATTTCGATCCGCGCGAGGTGCAGATCTCGACGCTGCTCTCGATCAAGACCGGCGCCTGCCCGGAGGACTGCGCCTATTGTCCGCAGAGTGCGCACTTCAAGACCGGGCTGGAGGTTGAACGCTTGTTGCCGCTAGCGACCGTGCGCGAGCATGCGGCGCAGGCCAAGGCCGCGGGAGCCACGCGCTTCTGCATGGGCGCGGCCTGGCGCAGCCCGCGCGACAAGGATCTGGATGCGGTCATCGAGATGGTCGAGGCGGTGCGCGAGCTGGGTCTGGAAACCTGCGTCACCGCCGGCATGCTGCGTGGCGATCAGGCCCGCAGGCTGGCCGATGCCGGGCTCGACTACTACAACCACAATCTGGACACCAGCCCGGAGTACTACGGCGAGATCATCAGCACCCGCACCTTCGATGATCGTCTGCAGACACTGGGCGCGGTGCGCGATGCCGGCATGAAGGTCTGCTGTGGTGGCATCGTCGGCATGAACGAGGCGCGCAGCGACCGGGTCGGTCTGCTGCAGGCGCTGGCCACGCTGCCACGGCACCCGGAGTCGGTGCCAATCAACCAGCTGGTACGGGTCGCCGGCACGCCCCTGGGTGATGCCGCCGAGCTCGATGCCTTCGAGTTCGTGCGCACCATCGCCGTGGCCCGCATCGCCATGCCGGCCTCGGTGGTTCGGCTGTCGGCCGGTCGCGAGCAGATGAGCGCCGAGCTGCAGGCCCTGTGCTTTCTCGCCGGTGCCAATTCGATCTTCTACGGCGAGCGCCTGCTGACCACCGGCAACCCGGAGGTCGAGGCCGACCGCACGTTGTTCGAGCGTCTGGGGCTGGTGGGGCTCGGTGTCGCACCGGGCGAGGCCACTGCACCTGCAGCTGCGTGCGGCGAACGCCCCGAACACTGCAGCTGAGCCGGTGAGCCGCGTTCCCGGCTCCTGGAGGGCGGCGCGCCTGCGCCGCTGCTCTCGCTTCGGATGCCACCAGGCCCATCCAGATGCCGCTGGCCGGCAGCCATACGCGTGAATCCGAGCCCACGCCCGGACTTCGCCGCGCGCCTGCGCCAGCAACATCAGCAGCGGCTGCAAGCCAGCCTGCAGCGGCGCGTGCGCGCGGCCAGCGCCAGCCGACCCGGACACATCCACCTCGATGGCCGCGAACTGGTCGATTTCGGCGGCAACGACTATCTCGGTCTGGCCGGACATCCACGCCTGATCGCGGCCTATGCCAGGGCTGCGGGCGAAGGCGTGGGCGCGCGCGCCTCCCATCTGCTCGGCGGTCATCGTAATCATCATCAGGCGCTGGAGCAGGCGCTGGCGGACTGGATCGGCTATCCGCGGGCGCTGTTGTTTTCGACCGGCTACATGGCCGCGATGGGCACGCTCGGTGCCGTGCTCGGTCGCCATGATCTGTGCGTGCAGGACCAGCTCAACCACGCCTGCCTGCTCGACGGCGCCCGACTTGCCGGTGCCGATCTGCGTCGCTATGCCCATGCCGATGCGGCGGCGGCGGCCAGACTGCTTGAGGCCAAGTCGCAGCGTCGCGCCCTGCTGGTCACCGACGCGGTGTTCAGCATGGACGGCGATCTCGCACCGCTGAGCGAACTGGCGGCGCTGGCCAGGCGCGAGCATGCCGCGCTGATGGTCGACGAGGCGCATGGGGTGGGCGTGCTCGGGCCACAGGGGCGCGGTGCCTGCGCCGCTGCCGGTCTCGGCGCCAGCGAAATTTCGATCTGGATGGGCACGCTGGGCAAGGCGCTGGGGGGCTTCGGTGCGGTGATTGCCGCTGACGACTTGCTCATCGACACGCTGATCAATCGCGCCCGTGGCTACATCTACACCACGGCACTGCCGCCAGCCTTGGCGCGGGCGATGGTGACTGCAGTCGAACTCGCCCGCGGGGCCGACGCCGAGCGCGCCCACCTGGGCCAGCTGATCGACCAGTTTCGGACCGGCGCCAGTGCGCTCGGCTGGCAGCTGTTGCCGTCGCCGACGCCGATCCAGGCGCTGGTGATCGGCGACAGCGCAGCCACGCTGCAGTGCGCCGAACGCCTGCAGGCCGCGGGCTTCCATTGCCCCGCCGTGCGCCCGCCGACAGTGCCGGCCGGCAGTGCGCGTCTGCGCATCAGCCTGAGCGCGGCGCATCGGGTCGAGGATGTCGAGGCTCTGCTTGGGGCACTGGGACGGCGCTGAGCTGCGGGCACGTGACCGCGACTCGCCTGGATCGGAGCGGTCTTGAGGAGGGCAGCGCGCCTGCGCGGCCGCTCTTGATCACTTGCCGCAGCAGAGCGGCGCCGCGGCGCGGCGCCCTCCAAAGTGAGGTAGCGCGGCTCCGGCGCGCGACGAATCAGATCGTGCGTCAGTTGTCGTTCGCGTCGGCGGCCGCGGCCAGCCCTGCCGGGCGCCGCGCGCTGGCTGGCATTGCGTGTTTCCCCAAGCACCCGGGCGCGCGGACCCGGCGTACTTGGGCGTCAAAGCGGGCTTTTGTGGGTCCAGACAAGTCTGGACCTACAAAGGCAGGCTGCGCGTGGATCATGGCCCGTGTTCGAATCCAGCCCAATTGGATGGCTCGAAACGACACCTTCCACAACCGCCCAAACTTCGCGTCCTTGCTGCTCTTCCTTCGCGTCCTTCGCGTCCTGCCCCTGCTCCAGCCTTGCCGTGAAGCGAGCATGGCCCGGCCATCAAGCCTTCGACGAGGCAGTTCCAGCCCCCGAACTTTCCCCCGAGCCCGTTTTGCTCTCTACTCCGGGCTCTGATCCCTGCCGGAACCCTCGCATGCTGCTGCGTATCGCCACCCGCAAGAGTCAACTCGCCCTGTGGCAGACCGAACATGTGGCCGCGCGTTTGCGCGCGCTGGACCCGGATCTGGTGGTGGAACTGGTGCCGCTGTCGACGCGCGGCGACGAGGTACTGGATCGCTCGCTGTCGGCCATCGGCGGCAAGGGTCTGTTCCTGAAGGAGCTGGAACTGGCGCTGGAACGCGGTGAGGCCGACATCGCGGTGCATTCGCTGAAGGATGTGCCGGTGGAGCTGGATGCCGGCTTCGAACTGGCGGCGATACTCGAACGCGAAGACCCCGCTGATGCCTTCGTCAGCAACCGCCATGCCGATCTGGACGCGCTGCCGCCCGGCGCCGTCGTCGGCACCTCCTCCCTGCGCCGCCATGCCCAGATCAAGGCGCGACGACCGGATCTGCAGGTGCGCGATCTGCGTGGCAACGTCAACACCCGTCTGGCCAAGCTCGATGCCGGCGACTACGACGCCATCATCCTGGCCGTGGCCGGCCTGAAGCGCCTGGGCTTCGATGCCCGCATCCGGGCCAGCCTGAGCGTGCCGGACTGGCTGCCGGCAGCGGCCCAGGGCGCCATCTGCATCGAGACCCGAGCGGGCGATCTCGCCACGATCAAGCGCGTCCGCGCGCTGCATCATGAGGGCACGGCGGCAAGGATCGATGCCGAGCGGGCGCTCAATCGACGCCTGGGCGGCAGCTGCCAGGTCCCGATCGGCGCACTGGCGGCCATCGATGGAAAGCAGTTGCATCTGCAAGGACTGGTCGGCCACGCCGCCAGCGGCCGCGTCGTCCGCGCCCAGGGCACCGGGCCGCTGGGTGAACCGGTGGCGCTCGGCGAAACCGTCGCCGACGCCCTGCTCGCCGCCGGCGCCGGCGAACTCCTGGGGCTGTAGCTGCGACGGTAGCTCAGCTTGCGCCGCTCGCTTGTCCACACAAGAGCAGGACGCAAAGGACGCGAAGGAAGGCAGAAAGATCGCGAAGGAAGGCCAGTGCCGCTGTTGGATTTGCTTCGCGATCTTTCTGCTTTTCCTTCGTGATCTTTGCGTCCTGCTTCTGAGCCCAGCCCGCCCCTCCTCTTCATCAATCGAGCGGCAGAGCACGTCACGTAGCCCTTCGGGCAAGATGGCACCTGCCAAGGCTGACACCGCTGGCGTTGGACCTTCTCCGCTTTCTCCGCTTTCTCCGCTTTCTCCGCTTTCTCCGCGTCTCCGCGTCTCCGCGTCTCCGCGTCTCCGCGTCTCAGCGTCTCAGCGTGAGCAGGCTTCTTCCAACACCGACACCGACAACCGACAACCAGCTCTAAAGGCGTTCCTGCAGCAACTGGGTACGGCTCAAGCGGTCGTGGGCGCTCTGACCCTCGGGGTCGATCAGGCACCAGAGCAGGCCGAGTCCGCCCAGGCCTATCGAGAACAACGCCAGCATCGCGCGCAGGCTGGCGCGGCCCAGACTCGGGTAGTTGCCTTCCAGGTCGCGCACTTCCAGCTTCCAGGCGCGCGCGGCGACGGTTTGGCCACCACGCCACCAGGACAACGCAAAATAGGCCCAGATCACCAGCAGCAGCAGCAGCTGATACCAGATCGTGCTCGGCGGCACGGCCTTGCCGCCATTGGCCGCCAGCACGGCGAAGCCGACCACCATCAGCAGACCCGCAAGGATCAGCGTGTCGTATACGATGGCCAGCAGGCGTTTCCACCAACGGGCTGATTCCAGAGTACGCATGCGCAGCATCTTGGACAAAGAATCCGACAACGATAGCAGTGAGCCGAGCGTCTCCGATCAGAAGCTGATCGCGCGCTTTCTCGATCAGGCCTGGGCCGAGCGCGGCCTGGCCAAGGCCTCCTTGTCCAGCTACGGCGCCGATCTGCGCGGCCTTGCAGGCTGGCTGGTCTCACGCGGGAGCGCGCTGGCCACGGCCGATCGCGGATTGTTGTTCGACTATCTGTCGGTCCGCCATGGCGCCGGCATGAAACCGCGCTCGGGCGCGCGGCTGGTGTCCACGCTGAAACAGTTCTATCTGTGGGCGGTCGAACAGGGTCTGCGCAGTGATGACCCGGCGCTGGACCTGTCCACGCCCAAGCTGCCACGCTCGCTGCCCAAGGCCATCACCGAGTCGGAAGTGGAAGCGCTGTTGAAGGCACCGGACCTCGATACCGCCCTGGGTCTGCGCGACAAGGCCATGCTGGAGCTGCTCTACGCCACCGGTTTGCGGGTGAGCGAGCTGGTGGGGCTGCGCGGAGAGCAGATCAGTCTGGCTCAGGGCGTGCTGCGGGTACGCGGCAAGGGCAGCAAGGAGCGCCTGGTGCCGCTCGGCGACGAGGCCCAGCACTGGATCGAGAGCTATCTGCGCGAGGCCAGGCCAGTGCTGCATCCGCGCCCCGAGCCGGCGCTGTTCATCACCCAACGCGGCACGGCGATGACCCGCCAGGGCTTCTGGCTGCTGATCAAGCGCTACGCGCTGCTGGCCGGCGTGCGGGGCACGCTGTCACCACACACGCTGCGCCACAGTTTCGCCACCCATCTGCTCAACCACGGCGCCGACCTGCGCGTGGTCCAGCTGCTGCTCGGTCACAGCGATCTGTCGACCACCCAGATCTACACCCACGTCGCCCGCGAAGGGCTGAAAGCCATGCACCGCAAGCATCATCCGCGGGCGTGAGTCACGGGGCACGGGGAAAGGGGCACGGGGGAAGGCCAGGGTGCCTGCTACAGTCAGGTAGGTCACGTTGGCCGCGCAGCGGGCTACGTGACGCACGCTGCCCCACTACGGCGACCAGCCACCACTGAGGCACGTAGCGGCCAGAAGCGGGACGCAAAGGACGCAAAGGAAAAGCAGAAAGAACGCGAAGGAAATCAAGAGCGTTCACGGAATGTTCTTTGTTACCTTTTTGCTTTTCCTTCGTGACCTTTCTGCTTTTCCTTCGTGTCCTTCGCGTGCTGGCCTTTGCTTGCACCCGGCGTAGACCTAGCCCTCGCTCGCGGCTGCCATTCCCAGCGCCGCCACCACCGGCACCATGCGCCCCACTTCCTCCGCGCGGGTGTTCGATGCATTGCCCTGGGTGGCGCGCTTGGCCACGCCCTGGGCGATGGCGGCGAGGCGGAAGAAATTGAAAGCCAGGATGAAAGGCCAATGCTGGGGCTGGCGGCCACTCAGCTCGGCATAGCGGGCAATGATGGCGGCTTCGCTAGGTAAGCCGAGCTCGGCCCGATCGATGCCGGCCAGACCGGGAATGACCGGATTGCGCGGCAGTCGCAGCGCCATGCAGAAATAACCCAGATCCGACAGCGGATGCCCCAGCGTGGACAGCTCCCAGTCGACCACGGCGCGGATGGTCGGCATCTGGGCATCGAAGATCAGGTTGTCGATACGCCAGTCGCCATGCACCAGCGCCACGGCTCCGTCATCGGCCGGCACATGCGCCTCCAGCCAGCCGATCAGCGCCTCCATGGCCTCGATCCGCTCGATTTCGCTGGCGCGGTACTGCTCGGTCCAGCGTTTGAGCTGTCGGGCGAAGTAGTTCCCGGGCCTGCCGTATTCGCCCAGACCCACGGCCTGCACGTCGACCGCGTGCAGCGCCACCAGCACGCGCAGGATTTCATCGAAGATGGCACCACGCTGCGCCGGCGTCAGCTCCGGCAGTGACGGATCCCAGTAGATCCGCCCCGGTACATGACTCATCAGGTAGAACATCGAGCCGATGACGCTGTCGTCGCTGCACAGATGCAGCGGCCGCGCGACTGGCACCGGCGTGTCGGCCAGCGCGCTCAGCACCCGGAACTCGCGATCGACCGCATGCGCTGAAGCCAGCAGCGTGCCGGGCGGCTTGCGGCGCAGCACATAGCTGCCCGAGGCTGCCTCGATCAGATAGGTGGGATTGGACTGCCCGCCCTTGAATTTGCTGGCGCGCAGCGGGCCGGCGAAGCCGGGCACCTGCTGCGACAGATAGTCGGCCAACGCGGATTCGGGCAGAGCAAAGGGATCAGTCATGCGGGTTGCCTTGATGGGGCCAGCGTGGAGCATAGCCGCGGCGGTCGGTTGCTGGTTGCGATAGGCATGCCGGGCCATGCAGGCTGCTGTGGGAGCGGCTTCAGCCGCGAATGGCGACTCCGGTCTGGCGCAGCAGCTGTCGCGGGCAGAGCCCGCTCCCACAGGGGCGGGCGTTGCGGAACCTGGGTCATGGCGGGCTCAGCGAAGCAATCCAGAAGCGTCGCCGACAAGCCTGGATTGCTTCGCTACGCTCGCAATGAAGCTGTCGCGGGTCAAATCTGTGTTCGTGTGTCGCCCTGTGCTCAGCGCCCTCCACCGACAACCGACAACCGAAGAAAACATGCCCGCAACTGGCGCATGCCGCTCTCAGCTGCACCGCGTTTGTGCACTGCAGCAAACGCAGATTGCAGCAATGCTCATTTCAATCAATGCCTTATCCACTTTTCAGCCGCTGGCACAGGCCTTGCGACAGATGTCCCGCAGTTCTGGGCCTGGGGGCCGTTGCTGCTGGGGAAAGACTCCCGCGCGTCGCACCGGGGCCGACGCGCGGGGGTCTTGTTTTTCACAGTCAGCTTTCCCTTCGCCACTTCGCGTCTTGCCGTTTGGGGATGGGCGCGACCGGCATGACCATGTCAGTAGCCCTGCGGGCAACGTGACCTACGTTCTCTTCTGCAGCTTCTCTTGGCGTCCTTTGCGTCCTTCGCGGACACTGATTGGCGCCCTCCGGCCAGCCGCAAGATCTGGCAAATGCGCGACGCTCAGCCGTCGTTTGCTACGGCACTACCTGCAAATTCCAGCTGGCGCCAGGCTTCATAAACCACCACCGCCACGGCATTCGACAGATTCAGGCTGCGCGAACCGGGTCGCATCGGCAGCCGCAACAGACGCTCGGGCGGAAACTGCGCACGCACCTCGTCCGGCAAGCCGCGGGTCTCGCAGCCAAACAGCAGCGCATCACCGTCGGCAAAGCGGGTCTGATAGGGCGAAGCCTGGCCGAATTTGCTCAGGGCAAAGCAGCGTGGTTGGCCCAGATGCGCCATGCAGGCGTTCAGATCCGGCCAGCTGCGCACACTGGCGTATTCGTGGTAATCCAGACCCGCGCGGCGCAAACGGGCATCGTCCAGCGCGAAGCCCAGCGGCTCGATCAGATGCAGCGAGGCGCCGGTGTTGGCCGCCAGCCGGATGACATTACCGGTATTCGGCGGGATTTCGGGCTGGTGGAGAATGATGTGCAACATCGCTGGCCCTCGGTGCACGGCGGCGGTAGCCGGGCGACGAATGCTACCTCCTGCCCGGGATTTGCCGCGAAAACCCGCTTCCTTGCCCGCTGTCTCCCTTGAGCGCTCCACGGAATGCGGGGTACGCTCGCAGCCACCTTCACGAATTGCCGACCCATGCTTCGCCCGATCCCTCACAACGAGCGTTTGGCCGATGTCCGCTATGACATACGCGGCCCCTTGCACGCCCGCGCGCTCGAACTTGAGCAGCAGGGCAAGCCCATCATTCGCCTGAATATCGGCAATCCCGGGCGATTCGGTTTCGATGCGCCCGATCACATCCGCGAAGCCATCGCCCAACATCTGCGCGACAGCGAGGCCTATTGCCACCAGCAGGGCCTGACCGAAGCCCGCGATGCCATCGCCGAGAGCATGCAGGCACGCGGCTGTGCCGGCGTCGACACCAACCATGTCTTTGTTGGCAACGGGGTCAGCGAGCTGATTGATCTGTCCTTGCGTGGACTGCTGAATCCGGGCGACGAAGTACTGGTGCCGGCGCCGGACTATCCGTTGTGGACTGCCGCGGTCATCCTCAACGATGGCCGGCCGGTGCACTATCCCTGTCCGCCCGAGCGCCAGGGTCTGCCGGACGCTGTCGAAATCGAGCGCATGATCACGCCGCGCACGCGCGCCATCGTGATCATCAATCCGAACAATCCCAACGGTGCGGTCTATCCGAAGCCGCTGCTGCAGCAGATTGCAGCGCTGGCCGAGAAGCACCGCCTGGTGGTGTTCAGCGACGAGATCTACGAGGGACTGCTCTACGACGGCGCCCGGTTTCACAGCATGGCGCCGCTGGTGAAGGACACGCTGTGCGTGACCATGAGTGGATTGTCCAAGGTGCACCGCGCCTGTGGCTATCGGGTGGGCTGGATGGTCACCAGTGGCCGCGTGCAGGCCGCGCGTGAATACCTGCGCAGCCTCGACCTGCTCGCCGCCCTGCGCCTGTGCAGCAATGTCCAGGGCCAGTGGGCTATTCCGGCGGCGCTGCGCGGTCCGGATACGCACACCGCGCTGTGCCAGCCGGGTGGGCGTCTGTACGAGACCCGTGCCGCGATGTTGCGGTCGGTTGCACGCAGTGCGCATCTGCGGGTGGTGGCGCCGATGGGCGCGCTGTACGGCTTCGTCGGTGTCGACACCAGCGCCATGCCGCAGTTCGACGATCAACAGTTCGCGCTGGATCTGCTCGATCAGCGTCAGATCCTGATCGTGCCGGGCTCATCCTTCAATGTGCCCTATCGCAATCACTTCCGAATCACGCTGCTGCCCGAGGCCGCCGTGATGGAGCGGGTCATCGACAGCATCGACGCCTTCGCCGGCACGCTGGCCAAAGGGGCCCAGCCGCGCGTGGCCCAGGTGGCTTGAGACCACTCCCAAGGCCATGAATCCGGGCGCCATCCTGGCCTTGTCCATGCTGGTCGGTGATCCGGAACCGCCACTGCGCTATCTGGCGCTGGGTGATTCCTACAGCATCGGCGAGAGCGTGGATGCAACGGCGCGCTGGCCCAATCAGCTGGCTGGGGAACTGCGAAAGCGTGGATTGAAGCTGTTGCCGGCACAGATCTTCGCCCGCACAGGCTGGACCACGGGCGAGCTTGAAGCTGCGCTGGTGGCGGCAGAGCGTGGCGCCAGCGTCGAACTTGCCGAGGGCGAATTCGGCCTTAAGCCGAGCCCGCCCTATTCGTTGGTAACGCTGCTGATCGGCGTCAATGATCAGTACCGAGGGCATTCGCCAGACAGTTATCGCCAGGGCTTTGCAGCCCTGCTGGCGCGTGCCATCAGCTACGCCGGCGGCCATGCCGAACGCGTTGTGGTGTTGTCCATTCCCGACTGGGGGCGCACACCCTTTGCCCGGGCACATGATCGGGACGCCGCCAGAGTCGGCGCACAGATTGATGCCTACAACGCCACTGCGCTGGCGTTGACGCAAGGCGCCGGCGCCAGCTTTGTCGATATCACCGACCTCACCCGCGAAGCCGAGAGCCGTCCCGAATTGCTGGCGGCCGATGGCCTGCATCCCAGCGCCATCGACTATGGCCGTTGGGCTGAACGGGCGCTGCCCGCAGCCCAACGCGCGCTGGGCGCGGCGCAGGCAGACCAGTAGGGCTGGTACCGGCGACGGGCAGAAGCCTTTATCCGCAGATGACGCCGATGGCCGCCGTGTTCAAGCGGGGTGATGGCCGGTGTAGCCCGACGTGCGCGTAGCGCTCTCCGGGCGGTGATGCGACAAGCCCCGGTGAGCCACTGCGCGGCACATCGGGCTACGCGCAGCAGGCTATCCGCCTTGATCGGCGACATCTGCGGACAGAAAGCCCTTGTTCGTTGTGCCATGGCCCAGCGGCACCTGGCGTCGGTCAGCCCACCGTCTTGACCGGTACTTCCTCGCTGTCATCGATGGCCTCGCCGCGATTCCAGGCCAGCAGCAGGGTGTAGCCCACGGCCAGCAGGACCGGCCCCAGGAATACGCCGAGGAAGCCGAAGGCGAGTACGCCGCCAATCACACCGAGGAAGACCAGTACAAAGGGCATCCGCGAGCCGCGGCTGATCAGATAGGGCTTGATGATGTTGTCGATGCCGCTGACCACGAAGAATCCCCAGATGGCCATGAACACGGCGGCGCCGATATGGTGATTGGTGCTCAGCCAGACCACCACGGGCACCCAAACCAGCGGCGGGCCCATCGGCACCAGGGACAGGAAGAAAGTCAGCAGGCCCAGGAACACGGCGCCGGGTACGCTGACGATCAGGAATCCGAAACCGGCCAGCAATCCCTGCACCAAAGCCGTGCCGAGAATGCCGTAGACCACGCCCTGGATGGTGCCGCCGGCCACGTCGATGAACTGGCGAGCACGCGATCCGATCAGTCGCGTCAGCGATTGCTGCAATCCTTGCGCCAGTTCGTCGCCGCGTCGGAACACGAAGAAGGCGATGAACACCGACAGTCCCAACTCCAGCGAGCCGCGCCCGAGCATGGCGCCACCGCTGAGTGCGGCATCGCGCATTGGATTGATGATCAGCCTGACCAGATCGGCCAAGGCCGCCTCGCTGTTCAACGCCTGCCAGCGCGCGGCGAGCTCGGCGCCGAACATCGGCAGCTCGGAAACCCAGGCCGGTGGTGGCGGCAGCCCGCGGCCCACCCATTCCTTGACCGCCGTGACCCAGTCGCTGACGTTTTCGGCGAGGGTGAATCCGACGATCACAAAGGGCAGCACCAGAATGGCGGCCACCCCACAGGTCATCAGGATCGCGGTCAGCGAACGCCGGCCACCGAGCTTGCGCACCAGCCAGCGATAGAAGGGCCAGCTGGCGTAGCAGAGAATGACGGCCCACATCAGCGCCGACAGGAAGGGCCGCAACACCAGAAAGCAGCCCACCACCAGGAAGCTCACCGCAGCAGCGGCAAACAGCAGTTCGATCAGTCGCTGGCGTTCCAAGGCTCAGCGCCTCAGGGGCTCTTTTCCATCTCGTACTCGATGCCACCGAAGCGGCTGGCCACCCAGTTGTAGATATAGGCCAGGATGCCGCCGGAGATCACGCCCACCAGACCAAAGCCCAGCGGCGTCCAGAACAGCAGGGTCACCGTGGTGGCGCCGGGCAAGGGCGTGAACGGCAGCGGCAGATCGAGGCCGGACAGTTTCAGCGCAAAAGCCAGCGCCCCGATCACGAAGCCCTGCACGAACAGCAACAGTGCCAGTACACGCGAAGCAGACAGTGGATCAACCCGAGTGATACGACGGCGCATGACGCTTCCCCAACAGAATGGTGGAAGCTGCAATCTAGCCCGGAATGCATGGAGGGGGCCAGCGGCCTGTCGGACTTTCCTCGCGAGTGCGCCGGACCGCGCGAACAGGCAGCTGACCGATGACCTCAGACAGGGTGGGTGAATTGCGACGAATCGGATATTGTGCGAACACTCGGTTCAGATTGGGTAAACCCTACCACCCCGAGTAGCCCCGCTGATCGACTTGCTGGAGACCGAGAATGAATCAATCGAACACGGCGCGTGCTCGCGCCCGACATCTGCCGCGCAAGCGCAGTCTGGCACTGGCCCTGTCGGCCGTGCTGACCCAGGGAGCGCTGCTTGCCACTGCCCCGGCGATGGCCCAAGCCGTCGACGAGGCGGCACAGCTGGACACCATCACCGTCACCGCCACCCGCCGCGCTGCCAGCGTGCAGGACGTGCCGATCAACATCACTGCACTGTCCGGTGACACCCTGAGCGAAGAGGGCGTCGGCAGCCTGGCCGAGCTCGGCCGCACCGTGCCGGGCTTGTATGTGCTCGATCAGGGCGGTCGCTCCAGCAACCAGATCATCGTGCGCGGCCTCAACGCCGATCCGGTCGCCGCGTCCGAAGCACTGGGCAATGGCGGCGGTGGCACGGTCGCCACCTATGTCGGTGAAATTCCGCTGTATGTGGACCTGCGCCTGAACGACATGGAACGCGTCGAAGTGCTGCTCGGGCCCCAGGGCACGCTCTACGGCGCCGGCACGCTCGGCGGCGCCATTCGCTATATCCCCAAGCGCCCCACCTTCGATGGCAGGGAGCTGCAGCTTCGCGGCAGCGGTTATGGCCTGAGCGAGAGCGATGGCGTCGGCTATACCAGTGGTTTCACCGCCAATCTGCCGCTGTCCGATACCTTCGCGCTGCGCGCCAGTGTCGACTATCTGGATGATCCCGGCTTCATCGACTACAACTATCTGGTGCGCGAACCCGGTGTCTCCACCCCCAATCCGGATTTCAGCGACCCGGCCGATGTGGCCGCCAACCTGCGTCGCAAGAAGGATGCCGACTTCCAGCAGACCCTGAGCGGACGCGTGGGTCTGCGCTGGCAGCCCAGCGATGCCATCGATGCCAACCTGACCTACTACTATCAGGATCAGGAAGTCGGCGGCCGCACCCAGAATCACCGCGTTGCCTTCGGCACCGGACGCTATGAATCGGCGCATCGCTATGAAGAGCCGAACGATCGCACCAATGACCTGGCCGCACTGGAAATCACGGCAGATCTCGGCTTTGCCGAACTGACCAGCGCCACCGGCTATTCCACCTATGACGAGCGCGGCCAGCGCGACCAGACCGATCTGCTGATCACGCTGGAATACAGCTACGAAGCCTTCCCCAGCTTCAGCGCCTTCACCCGCGAGGATCAGAACGAAGACACCTTCAATCAGGAGCTGCGCCTGGTCTCCACCGACGACGGCCCGCTGAACTGGATCGTCGGCGCCTTCTACAATCGCCTCAATTCCTATTCGGCCAGTCGCGAATTCACGCCCGGATACCCCGAGTACCTCGGTGGCAACCGACCGGACAACCTCGAGTACTTCTCGGTCAACAAGACCAAGCTGGAGGAGCAGGCGATCTACGGCGAAGTCGGCTACGAGTTCACCGACCAGTGGCAGGTCACCGTGGGCGCGCGCTGGTACGACTACAAGCTGAAGACCCAGGACGCCATCGATCTGCCGCTGTTCAACTCGATCTTCGGCGATGCCGGCCCCAACGACATCAACCTGGACTTCGAGAACGGCGGCCAGTCTGACACCGGCTCGCTGTTCAAGATCAACACCTCCTACCAGTTCACCCCGGATCTGCTGGGCTACGCCACCATCAGCGAGGGCTACCGCATCGGCAATTCCAATGGTGTGGCCCCGTGTCCAGACCCGCTGCCCTCCAACCAGATCGCCTGCGCGCTGCCCGACGAGTTGCAGTACTTCCCGGACAAGACCACCAACTACGAGCTCGGCATCCGCAGCCAGTGGCTGGATCGCCGGCTGACCCTGAATGGCGCGGTCTATTACATCAAGTGGGAAGACCCGCAGCTGGCCGGCACCACCGACAACGCGGCGCTGCCGATCACGCTCAACGGCAAGGGCGCCGAGAGTCGTGGCCTGGAGCTGTCCTTCGATGCCCTGCTCAGCGATCAGCTGACTCTGCGCGGCAGCGTGGCCTTCACCAATGCCGAACTCAGCAAGGATGCGCCGGCCCTGCTCAACACCATCGTGCCCCCGGTTTCAGCCCGCGCATCGACATCGACGGCCGCGCCGGCGATCGCCTGCCCGGCTCGCCGGAACGTCAGGGCAATCTGGTGCTGAGCTATGACACCACGGTCATGGACAACTGGGATCTGCGCCTGAACTACGGCGTCTCGGCGATCGGCAACATCCTGACCCGCACCGGCAACCGCGCCGACGGCGAGAAGCTCGGGGGATTCTCGGTGCACAACGCCTCGGCCATCGTGAAGACGGGTCAGTGGACGCTGCAGCTGTACGCCGAGAACCTGTGGAACAAGTACGCCGTGACCGGCGTGCGCTCCTCGCGCCCCTATGTGCAGACCGTCAGCGACGAGAACGGCGATCCTGTGGTGGTGCGCCGCTACTATCAGGACGTGCTCAGGCCGCGTGAGTTTGGTCTGCGGGTCACATACGACTTCGAGCTGTAATCGAGGTCACGCGATTGCCTTCGGGAGGCGATCGCGGACAAAGTCCGCTCCCACAGGGGTGCAAGCGTCCTGTGGGAGCGCATTCATGCGCGATCCGGGGCTGGACATGACGAGCGCCCACATCCGTGCCCCCTGAGCAGAACGTCAAGCTGCGGCAAGCCGAACAGGCGCTGGCCGCCCGCGACTACCGGCGCCTGCACACGCTCTGTACCGAGGTGCTGCAGCGCAATCCGCGCTCGGCCCAGGCCCTGTTCCTGCTGGCGCTGCTGGCGGCCGAGCATCAGAACCACGCCAAGGCCGTCGAGGTGCTCGATCGGGCACTGTCGCTGGCGCCGGATCGAGCCGATTACCACGCCCAGAAGGGCCGCTGCCTGCTGGCCCTGAGTCGACCGCGCGAGGCGCTGGAAGCGGCGCGGCTGGGCATGCAGGCCAGGGTCGACGGCGCCTGGACCTGGGACACGCTGGGCGTGGTCCTGACCCGCGCCGGCGCCCATGCCGAAGCGGTGCCGGCCTTCAGACGGGCAGTCGAACTGGAGCCGGGCAAACCCGCCTATTTCTACAATCTCGGCGCCGCCCTGCAGTTCATCGGCGAGTTCGGCGATGCCGAAACGGCTTATCGTTCGGCGCTGGCACTGGATCCGGAACAGCCGCGGGTCTGGTCCGCGTTGGCTCAATTGCGCAAAGCCCCCTTCAGCGAGGCCGAGGTCGAGTGGCTGAGGCAGCGCATCGCCCAGTCAACGACCGACGCCGACGCGCAGCTGCACTGGTGCCATGCGCTTGCCAAGCAGCGCGAGGATCAAGGCAATCAGTCCGAGGCTTGGGGGCTGCTGGGCCTGGGCAAGGCGGCCAAGCGCGCCAGCCTGGACTATCGATTCGCTGATGACGCCCGGCTGTTCGAGCGCGTCACCGAGGTCTGCACCCGCCCCTTCTGCGAGGCCGGCGGTGGCCACGCCAGCGATGAACCGATCTTCATCGTCGGCATGCCGCGCACCGGCACCACGCTGGTCGAACGCATCCTCTCCAGCCATCCCCAGGTCTACGCGGCCGGTGAGCTCAGCCATTTCTCGCTGGCGCTCAAGCGCGTGAGCCGCACCCACGGCGCCCGTGTGCTCGACGCTGACACTCTGGCGGCCGCTGCCGATGTCGATCTGGCCGAAGTCGGCCGCATGTACCTGGACAGCACCCGGCCGCGCACCGGGCACACACCGCGCTTCATCGACAAGATGCCGCTGAACTTCTTCTATGCCGGGATCATCCGCAGAGCCTTGCCGGGCGCCCGCATCCTCTGTCTGAAACGGCATCCGCTGGACGCCATCGTCAGCAACTACCGGCAACTGTTTGCCACCGGCTTTGCCTACTACAACTACGCCTACGATCTACTCGACACCGCCCGCTACTGGCAGGCCTTCGACGGCCTGTGCCGGCACTGGTCGCAAACCCTGGGCGAGGCCTGGCTCGAAGTCCGCTACGAGCAGGTGGTGGACGATCTGGAGGCCCAGGCGCGACGGATCCTGGCGCACTGCGGTTTGCCCTGGGATCCGACCGTGCTCGAGTTTCACCGCAATCAGGCGCCGGTGGCCACCGCCAGTTCGGTGCAGGTGCGCCAGCCGCTGTATCGCAGTTCAGTGGCACGCTGGCGGCGACTGGAGGCGGAACTGGCGCCGGTGATCGAGATGCTGGGTGCGGACGCCGACCTTGGCTAGCCCGCATTTCTCACACCTGTTGCGGAGGATCGCGCAGGGCTTTGCGACTAGCGCAAGGCGCGACGACGAGGAATGGTGATTCCATTGCGAGGAGGAGCAACGCAGCGATAGTCGCAAAGAACCAGCGAGGTCCGCAAAGCGGGCAGATGCAGCCAAACACTCTGTGACTGGTGCGTGCCTCGGAATCGCCTTGAACCACTAGGAAATTGGGGGCATCTGCTCGCGCAGGTGTGAGAAATGCGGGCTAGCGCTGCCATCGCGAAAACCGTGAACCGGAGCCGATCTGCAACCAGGAGCAGGACGCAGAGAACGCAGAGGAAAAGCAGAGAGAAAGAGCCGGAACAGTCCTGAATCAGCTTTTCTCTGCGTTCTCAGCGATTCTCTGCGTTCTCCGCGTTGAGAATCTTGCTCGCTCGCTGCCATTCCGGGCGGGCCATGCCGGCGCCGGCCGTGGTGCGGGGTCGCTGGCACCTATCCCTGTCTCTGTGTGCTCTCTGCCTTTCCGGTGTGTGCTCAGTGTCCCGCTTCTGGGCGCACTCCTCCGCAGTGTCCGACTTCACGGCGACACCGGTCGCGGCCATGGGCTGCCCATCAGCATGGCGCCAGAAACACAAAACCCGCCTTGCGGCGGGTCTTGGCTGTCGTTCTGCAGGGCGCGACGACTCTCATCTCTTATGCGTTGCCGCAAGGGCAAGGCAGGCGCCGCACTTACTTGATCTTGTATTCCTTGTAGGCCACATGCTTGCGGGCTACCGGATCGTACTTCTTGAATTCCAGCTTGTTGGGCGTGGTCTTCTTGTTCTTGGTGGTGGTGTAGAAGTGGCCGGTATTGGCCGTCGACACCAGCTTGATCTTGTCACGCATGACTGAAGCTCCTGATCAGACCTTTTCGCCGCGGGCGCGCAAATCGGCGATGACTGCCTCAATGCCGTTCTTGTCGATCGTACGCAGAGCCGCCATCGACAGGCGCAGACGCACGAAACGGTTTTCGCCAGCGACCCAGAAACGGTGCCACTGCAGATTCGGCAAGTAGCGACGACGCGTCTTGTTGTTCGCGTGCGATACGTTGTTGCCCGCCAGGGGGCGCTTCCCGGTAATTGCACATACGCGCGCCATGGTTCACCTCGTCCAAGTTGAGCTTCGCCCCGGCGGGGCGACAAAGAGCCGTGCTTTATAGCGGATCACGCCTGCGATATCAAGTGCAGGTGCCACCGCAGCCTGCCGGGCACCGTCGGTCCGGCTTCAGCGGACGCGCATGATGCCACGGTCGGCACCGAGAAATCTGAACGAGCACCGGCCCACTGCCCGGATCGGGCAGCAGGCCATGACTGATCGGCGCAGGGTACGGGCGTCGCCCAGTCTCAGCTCTCGGTCTTCTTGCCGAACAGCTTGGAGACGCCGGCGGCAAGCAGAACGAAGGCGCCGATCACCAACTTCTTGCCCGCAATCAGCAGGGCAAGCAGCTTCGACAGCAGACCGGTCTTGGCAGCGATGCCGCCGGCCACCAAGGCTGCCAGACCGTACTCAGCGACATGGTCGGTGTTCGGGTTGAAGTCGGCATAACGAGCTCCCTGGTTGAAATCCACGGCGCCCAGGGCCTCACTCATCCCCGGCTTGATCGCAGACAGCTGGCTGATGCCGGCGATGGCACGCATGGTCAACACGCCGCTGCGACCGAGGACGCGCACGTCATAGTTCAGGGTGTGCTCGGATGCACCATCCACGCTCAGCTCCTTGGCCCAGTGCATCTTGTGGGTGCCGCTGTCATAGCGCGGCGATTCGGCCCAGCCGACGATTTCGATGGCCGGATAGCCCTGGCGCTTGCGCTCGGGATTGCTGTCCCTGGCGCCTTCCTGCATGTCCTCGAGCAATTCCTGGTAGTCAATGTCCTTGGCGTCTTCATCGGACACATAGCCGTCGTTGTCGTACTGCAACACGATGGCCCAGGAGTTATCGGGATCAGCCAGACTGGTCGCCACCGGCACCAGCATGCCCAGCGATTGACTGCCGGGAGGATTGCCCCACAGTTCGGTCAAGACGCGCTCGGCGTCGGCGGCATCCAGATAGCGAAAACTGGGCGGCAGCTTCAGCGTCGCCCGTGCCGAGGACAAGGCAATCTCGCCGTCCTGGAAGCGCAATGAATCAACAAAAGCTTGCGCCGGGTCGTCCGCCGCCTCAGGGGCTTCCTGGGCGCAGACCAGCGGCGACAGCACAAGGGCAAACATCAGGGCAAAAACGCGCATATGCGTACTCCGGGCGGGATTGAGGTGTCGGGTCTGGGGCCCAACCCCGCAGACGCCGCAAATGTAGTTGAAAGGTGAAGAAAATGTAACTCCCTGGGACATGCCAGGCATGAAGTTCCCCACCTGCGCGGCGTCAACGCCTGAATCTTCGGCGATTCCTCCAACCGCGGTGTCCACCAAAGTCGAATTGTGGCGATGTGCCGCTGGCCACAAGCTGCACCTGACGCGATGGCGTGGTCGTCGCGCAACCGTTCAGCGAGGGGAGGAATTGCTCATGGCAGCGGGAACTGAGCGCGCATTGGCCTATTGGCGCGCAAACATCAAGCTGATGGCGGTGTTGCTGGCCATCTGGTTCGTGGTTTCGTTCGGATTCGGAATCCTGTTCGTGGATGCGCTGAACAACATCCGCTTCTTCGGATTCAAGCTCGGATTCTTCTTCGCCCAGCAGGGCGCCATCTATGTGTTCGTCATCCTGATCTTCGCCTACGGCAAGATCATGAATGCCTACGAGCGCAAGTACGACGTACACGAGGACTGACAGCCATGAGCGTTCAAACCTGGACCTACATCATGGTCGGCCTGACCTTCGCGCTGTACATCGGCATTGCCTTCTGGGCGCGCGTCGGCTCGACCAAGGACTTCTACGTCGCCGGCGGCGGCGTGCATCCGATCGCCAATGGCATGGCCACCGCTGCCGACTGGATGAGCGCAGCCTCGTTCATCTCGATGGCCGGCCTGATCTCTTTCATGGGTTATGACGGCGCCGTCTACCTGCTCGGCTGGACCGGCGGCTATGTGCTGCTGGCCTTGCTGCTGGCGCCTTACTTGCGCAAGTTCGGCAAGTTCACCGTGCCCGATTTTGTCGGTGATCGCTACTACTCCGACGCCGCCCGTCTGGTGGCCGTGGTCTGTGCCGTGTTCATCTCCTTCACCTATGTAGCCGGTCAGATGCGTGGCGTTGGCATTGTCTTCAGCCGCTTCCTGGAAGTGGACATCACCACCGGCGTCATTCTCGGCATGTGCATCGTGTTCTTCTACGCGGTGGTCGGCGGTATGAAGGGCATCACCTACACCCAGGTGGCGCAGTACTGCGTATTGATCTTCGCGTATCTGGTGCCGGCGATCTTCATTTCGATTCTGGTCACCGGTCACTTCCTGCCGCAGCTCGGATTTGGCGGCACCGTCAGCGACGGCAGTGGCATGTATCTGCTCGACAAGCTCGATGGACTGAGCACGCAACTCGGCTTCGCGCCCTACACCGATGGCAGCAAATCGATGATCGACGTGTTCTGCATCACGCTGGCGCTGATGGTCGGCACCGCCGGTCTGCCACACGTGATCGTGCGCTTCTTCACCGTGCCCAAGGTCAAGGATGCCCGCACCAGTGCCGGCTGGGCGCTGCTGTTCATCTCCTTCCTGTACCTGACCGCGCCAGCAGTGGCCGCCTTTGCCCGCGTCAACATGATCGAGACCATCAACGGCAAGGACATGCAGGGCACCGAGTACGTCAACTCGCCGCAATGGATCAAGAGCTGGGAAAAGACCGGCCTGATCAAGTGGGAGGACAAGAACGGTGACGGCCGCATGTTCTACGCCAAGGACGAGCGCAACGAGATGACCATCGACCGCGACATCATGGTGCTGGCCAATCCGGAGATTGCGCAGCTGCCGGCCTGGGTGATCGCGCTGATCGCGGCCGGCGCACTGGCGGCGGCGCTGTCGACAGCAGCCGGCCTGCTCATGGTGATTTCCTCCGCCGTTTCGCACGATCTGCTGAAAAAGGTGGTGCTGCCCAATATCACCGAAAAACAGGAGTTGTTGTACGCCCGTATCGGCGCCGCTGGCGCAGTGATCGTGGCTGGGCTCCTCGGCATCTATCCACCGGGATTCGTCGCTGAGGTCGTGGCTTTTGCCTTCGGCCTGGCGGCGGCATCGTTCTTCCCGATCATCATCATGGGTGTGTTCAACAAGCGCATGAACAAGGAGGGGGCAATCGCCGGCATGGTCGCCGGACTGGTCTTCACCATGGGCTACATCCTTTACTTCAAGGGGGTGTTCATCACGCCGCTGGCCGAGAACAAGCCGGAGAACTGGCTGTTCGGCATCTCGCCGGAGGGCATCGGTTCGGTCGGCATGGTGATCAACTTCGTGGTCGCCTGGGCGGTGTCGAAGATGACCGCCGCGCCGCCAGCACATGTGCAGCAACTCGTTGAGGAAATCCGGGTGCCGCGCGGAGCCGGCGCCGCCAGCGCCCACTGAGGTCTGCAAGGGGCGGCGCTGATGCGCCGCCCCTTTTATCTACTGTAGGAGCGACCTCGCGTCGCGACCCGCACCGCCACGAAAAACGAACCACGATCGCGCCGCAAGGGCGCTCCTACCAAAGCCGGCAGCTGATACCCAAGCTCATTCATGCCACCATCCCGGCGTGCCGACCTGAAGCCCAGCCATGACCGATACCGCCGTCCAGGTTGAACTCGACACCACGCTGCCGCCCTTCGATCTGCTGCCTGAGGCCGCCCGTGCGCAACTGCGCGCTGCGGTCGATCTGCATTATCTGGCACCGGGCGACTGCCTGCTGGAAGCCGGTCAGCCCTCCGAGAAGGTCTACGTGATTCTCAAGGGACGGGTGCAGGCAGTGCAGATCCGGGCCGAGGTCGAGCAGCATTTTGCCGACTACGGCCCGGGTGATGTGCTGGGGGCACTGGCGGTGATCATGGGCCGCGCCCGCTACCGCTACGTGGCGCTGGAAGACACCTTGTGCCACGTCATCGCGGCCACCGAATTCAAGGCACTGATCGAAGCCCATCCGCGCTTTGCTGCCTGGTTTCATGCCGGACTCAGCGCCAAGCGCAAACTGCTGGCCGAGCAGCAGGCGCCGGAGGAACTCGGTCGGCTGATGCTGACCCGGGCCGGGCAAGCACAGCTGGCGCCAGCGCTGTTCGTCGATCCCGCCACCTCTCTGGCCGAATGCGTGCGGCTGATGCGCTCACGGCATGTCAGCTGCCTGCTGGTGGGTGAGCGCGGCGATCCGGCCATCGCCACCCGCACCGATATCCTCTACGCGCTGGCCCTGGCCGGTGCCGGTCCCGATGCACCGGTAGGGCCACTGGCGCGCAAGCCGCTGATCGCGGTCGAGGCCCACGCCGTGCTGTTTCAGGCGCTGGTGCGCATGACCCGCCATCGCGTGGAGCGTGTGGTCGTGCGCGAGGAGGGTCGCATTCTCGGCACCCTGGGTCTGACCGAAGTGCTCAGTCATTACTCCAGCCACTCGCACCTGATCGGCATGCGCCTGGAGCGGGCCGAGAGCATCGAGGAGATTGCCGAGGCCGGGCGCGGCCTGACCGAACTGGTGGCCACGCTGCACGCGCAGGGTGCCAAGATGAGCTATCTGATGGAACTGGTCAGCGCGCTCAATTCGCGGCTGATGGCCAGGGTCTTCGAACAACTGCTGCCGCGCGAGTTGCATTCGAAGGTGTGCCTGCTGGTGCTGGGCAGTGAGGGCCGCAGCGAACAACTGCTGAAGACCGATCAGGACAATGCCCTGATCCTGGCCGATGATCTGGAATGGCCGGGTCTGGAGGATTTCGCGGCACAGTTCTCCGCCGCCCTCGCCCAGCTCGGTTATCCGCCCTGCCCGGGCAAGGTCATGGTCAACAATCCGAAATGGCGGCTGCCGCAGCAGGCCTGGCGCGAACGCCTGATCCGGGCCGCCGATGACTACGATTCGAATGCCATGCTGGAACTGGCGATCACCGTCGACGCCCGACCCATTGCCGGAAACGCCAGGCTGTTCGAGCCCGTGGCCGAGCAGATCCACAGTCTGGGCCGCAATGACGCGCTGATGCGCCAGTTCGCGGCACCGGCGTTGAATTTCCATACGCCGTTGACGCTGTTCGGCAAGGTCAAGACCGATGAGCATGGTCTGGACATCAAGAAGGGCGGCATCTTTCCGATCGTGCAGGGGCTGCGCGCACTGGCCCTGAAATCCGGCATTGCCGAGACCAACAGCTTTCGCCGCGCCGAGCTGTTGGTCGACGCCGGGGTGCTCCACCCCAGCGATGCCAGCGACGTCCAGCAGGCCCTGAGCGTGTTCATGCGTCTGCGCCTGGGCGATCAGCTGCGGCGCCTGCGCCAGGGTCAGGCCATCGACAATCACATCGACGTGCGCGCACTGCGCACGCTTGATCGCGAACTGCTGCGCGACGCGCTGCGCATCGTCAACCAGTTCAAGGACAGCCTCAGCGAGCGCTTCAAGCTGAGCGGACTGTGATCCCCAGCGAGACCCGGGGCTGAAGCTGCCAGACCTGGATGGCATGCGCCCGACCGGTCACACCAGCACGACGATCTTGCCCACGGCTTGGTTTTCCTCCATGCACCGATGCGCCTCGACGATCTCATCCAGAGAGAAAGTCCTGCCGATCTGCGGCGAGAACGCTCCCGCTTCGATCAGTTCCACGAATTCCTGCAGCGGCGTGCGCATGAAGTCCTCCGATCCACCGGAATAGGTCGTCAGATTCACCGCCGTGGGAATCGCGCTCATGGGACTGAATTCCGCAAAGGACCAGCGGTTGCCGACCATGCCGGTCATGCAGACCACGCCACCGGCCCGGGTCGACTGCAGCGAGTCGAGCAGCGTGCTGGTCCCGATCAATTCGAGCACCTTGTTCACGCCGCAGGGGAAGATCTCCCTCACCTGCGGGGCGAGTTCGCCGTTATCGATGAAAACCTGATCGGCCCCATTCTTCCGCAGCGCGCCCTCTCGCGCCGGATTGCGCGTGGTCACCGCCACCACAGCACCGTGGCGCTTCGCCAGCGCGGCAGCGGCGAGCCCGACGGAGGTTGTGCCGCCGCGAATCAGCAGGGTTTCGCCCTGTTGGAGTCGGAGCGATTTGAACAGGGAGCCCCAGGCCGTCTGCAGCATCTCCGGGATCGCGCCCAGCACCTCCCAGGACAGTCTGGTCTCCAGCTTCTGCACCTGCGCCGCCGGCACCCGCGTGTATTCCGCATAACCGCCATCGAAGGCGCGACCCAATCCGCCCATCGCCGTGACCACGACGTCGCCGGGCTCGAATTCTCCGCCCGGTGCCGCCTCCACCAGCCCGGTCGCTTCGATGCCGAGTACACGCGGAAACTGCACATTCGGCGAGTGACCCTGGCGCGTGAACAGCTCCGAGCGGTTCAGGCCGAAGGCCTTGACCCGGATCAGCACGTCTCCCCGCCCGGGTGTCGGCACCGGAAGGCGCTCCAGCTTGAGCACCTCGGGCCCGCCGGCCTCACGGATGACTACGGCTTTCATGGTGCGTACCATCAGTGCATGCCCCTTGTTTTCGAGAGCATCCTCTCCAGACTCAGTTCCGGCGCCCCGGTTTTCGCCAGCAGCAGCAGGCCGCCCGCCATCGCCACATTCTTCAGGAACATGATCTGCTGAATCTGATCGCCGAAGTCCCGATGAAACACCATGGCCGCGACCAGACAGAAGCCGGACAGCAGGAGGGCAGCGTAGCGAGTGCCGAATCCGACCAGCAAGGCCGCTCCGGCACCGAGCTCGAAGGCAATGGTTGGCACCAGCAGCGCCGCCGGCACACCGTAAGCCTCCATATAACCCCGAGTCAGGTCAAAGGCGCTGAGCTTGCCAAGCCCGGAGAGGATGAAGATCGCCGACATCGCCACTCGCGCAGGCAGATCGGCCCATTGGATGATTTTCTCGAACATGGTCGTTCCCCCTGGCCTGGACTATTGCCGCGGCGGATTGGTGGTGGAAAAGATGTAGCGTGCGATCTGCCACTCGCCAGCCGGAGACTTGTGCAACAGGAACAGCTCCTGGTTGGCCTCAGGTGCGCGCTCGCCGTTGGCGTGGACGCTGACGAAACCCTCTGAACGCGTGCGCGCAAAAGCCCAGGTCGGCGCCAGCTGCACCACTTCGTCGACCGTGAACGCGATCTCCAGCGAAATCGCATTGAACACGCCCTCATAGGCAGATCGAACCGCGTCCTTGCCCACGCTGGGGAGGCTGTGTTGCGGCATGAACACGCCATCTTCTGCATACAGCGACAACACCGACTCCACGTCGGCCTGGTTCAAGGCTGATTCGTAACGGGAAAGCACGGTTTCGATTGCGGCGCGGTCGCCCGCCGGAAACTCGGCGGCAAAGCCCGCCGAGACGCTGGCCACACCCGCGACCAGCAATGCCGAGGTCAAGAAACGGGTCATCGGATATCTCCTTCGGTTGCGGTCAAATCGCCGCGATGAAAAAGTAGAACTTTTCTACCGAAGGGATTAGTAGGAGACTCCGGGAAAGATTATCCCGTCTTTGGGAAAGTGCATGACAGATCTGAACGCCTTGCTGGTTTTCGCCCGAGTGGCCGAGGCGAAGAGCTTCTCTGAAGCGGCGCGGCGCCTGAACATGCCGATCTCCACCGTGTCGAGAAAGGTGGCAGACCTCGAAGACGCACTGGGTGTGCGCCTGCTCGAACGCTCGACACGAAGGCTCAGGCTGACGGACATCGGCGAAGAAATTCTGGTCGAGGCCCAACGGGGTGTTGAGCTCGACGAGGCAGTGGACAGCATCGTTTCCAATCAGCTGTCGGAGGTGCGTGGCCTGTTGCGCCTCTCAGCCCCGCCCAGTATCGGCGACAGCCTGTTGGCCCCGATCATCACCGCATTTCAGTCCTCGTATCCTGGCGTCCGGGTCCACGTCCTGGTCACCGACCGCTTCGTCGACCATATTTCGGAAGGCATCGATCTTGCGTTCAGGGTGGGCAAGCTCAAGGACTCGTCGCTGGTCGCAAAGACGCTGCTCAGCTACCGGCGGCAACTGGTCGCCAGTCCCGAGTACCTCTCCAGAAATCCCCCGCCGAAAAAACCAGGTGAGCTCGGACGGCACCGGTTGTTGGCCTTTTCCTTCAGCAGCGATGAGCGCAGCTGGTCCTTCAGTCGGGGCAAACGCAAGGAAACGGTCAAGTACCTTCCCTTACTTGCCATGAATGACTACGCCGGACTGGCAGAAGCACTGCTGTCCGGCAGCGGTATTGGCGATCTGCCACCCATCGTGCGGCCCGAACTGCTCAGGGCAGGACGCCTGGTAGAGGTCATGCCAGACTGGCGTCTCGCACCGGAAACGCTGTCGATGATCCACCTCAGCAACCGCCACATTCCGAAGGTGCTCAGGCTGTTCAAGGAGTTTGCGGTGCAGATGGCGCCAGCGATCTTTCCAGACCTGCCGGTCTGATCAGGCACGGTCGGGCGTGACCCAAACCCGCCATCCCTGACCAGGAAACCGCCCCGAATCGGGGCGGTTTCCGTGCCGCTGGTGGCGACGCTTCAGCGCACCGGGCGCAACCGCGCCATCGGCACCTCGGCAGCCTGGGCAGACCAGTCCAGGCTCAGCCCGCGGGCCTGATCGAGGTCGCTCCAGGCAGAGACCGTCCATCGTCCTGGGGCATCGATCTGCACCAGCCGCGCCTGGGCCACGCCGCCGAAGCTACGGGTCTGGACGACGATCAGACTGTCCTCAACCTGGAAGCGAATGACTTCGGTCGGATGCACGCTCACGGCCAGACCGCGTAGCTCATCCAGCGGCAGCGCCAGTCCGGACCATGCGCCATTCCGACTGACACCGAGCTTGATCATCTCCGGTGCCGGTGGCGGGGCGTCCTCGAAGCCGTTGGCGAACAACAGGATCACCGTGGTCACGGTAGAGCTGTTGTTGCCGGGGTCCGGATCGGTCGTACTGCCGGTGCCGCGACGGTGGCCGTGTTGCTGATCGAGACCGGCAGCGGCAACACGATGTTCGCGGTCACCGAGAAGCTGACACTGCCACCCACCGGCAGATTCACCAGCTGACTGATGTTGCCGCTGCCGCTGACAGCGCAGCTGCCACCGAGCAGACCGCTGCAAGTCCAGGTTGCTCCACTGAGCTGAGCCGGGAAGGTGTCGGTCACGGTGGCGCCGGTGACGGCACTGGGGCCGGCATTGGCCGCGGTGATCGTGTACTGAATCATCCCCGACGAGATCAGCCCTTCGTTGACGGTCTGAACGATCGACAGATCAGCGCTCAACACTCCCGTACCTGACAGCGCGATCGTGCCGCTACCCGGTGCGGCAGTGGTGACGGTCAGCGTCTGGTTGGCCGCGCCTGCTGCGCTTGGTGCGAAGGTGTAGGTCAGCGTGCAGTTGGCACCGGCCGCGATCGTGATCGGCACTGCGCTGCACGTTCCACCGAGGCGAGCAAAAGGCGCAGCCGCAGCCGTCAATGCAGTCACATCCAGTGATGCGTTGCCGGTATTGGCCAGGGTGACGGTGCTGGCCGCGCTGGTCGTGCCCACGTTCTGGTTGCCGAAGGCGATCGAGGTTGGGGTAATTGTCAGATTGCCCTGCACGCCAGTACCGCCGAGCGTGATCGTGCCGCTGCCCGGCGCGTTCGCGGTGACCGTCAGGGTTTGGTTAGCAGCACCCGTGGCTGTCGGCGTGAAGGTGTAGTTGAGACTGCAATTGGTGCCGGCTGCAATCGTGATCGGCACCGCACCGCAGGTACCACCGGCCAGGGCAAAGGGCGCAGCGGCTGCGGTCAGCGCGGTCACGTTGAGCGCCACCGTGCCGGTGTTGGCCAGGGTCACGGTGCTGGCAGCGCTGGTGGTGCCAACCGTCTGATTGCCGAAGGCCAATGCCGTGGGCGTGATGGTCAACGCACCCTGGGTGCCGGTGCCGTTCAGCACCAGCGACACCGGGCCACCCCCGCTGTTGGTGATCACGATACCGAGCGAAGCCGGACCGGCGGCCGTCGGGCTGAAGGTGTACCATTTTGCGCGGAGCTACCGCTGGTCGGCTTTGTGCCGCGGTATCCCGAGCTCGCGCTAGGCCGCATTTCTCACACCTGTTGCGGAGGATCGCGCAGGGCTTTGCGACTAGCGCAAGGCGCGACGACGAGGAATGGTGATTCCATTGCGAGGAGGAGCAACGCAGCGATAGTCGCAAAGAACCAGCGAGGTCCGCAAAGCGGGCAGATGCAGCCAAACACTGTGTGACGGGCGCGTGCCTCGGAATCGTCTTGTGCCACTAGAAGATTGGGGGCATCTGCTCGCGCAGGTGTGAGAAATGCGGGCTAGAGACCGCGCAGAAAACGCCGCAACTGCGGCAGGTTGCGACGGCTCACTTCGAGGTTTTCCGGGCGCCCGCGCAGCCGTAGCGTGGTCTCGCCCGAGGGCAGTTTGCCGAGGGCTTCGATGCGCTCGCGCGCCACCAGGCAGTTGCGGTGCACGCGCACGAAGCGCTCGCCGAATTCCTCTTCCAGCGAGACCAGCGAGTCCTCGATCAGCACCTCGCCGCCGTCGTAATGGACCTCGACGTACTTGGCATCGGCCAGGAAATAGGCGACGGCACTGATCGGTATCAGCTTCATCTCGCCCCGCACCCGGGCGCAGATATGGCTGCGGTGTCGTCCGCCGCCGCCCTCGCCGGCTGCCGCGCTGTTCGGCGTTTCGCCGTTGAAGCGCCGCACCCGCTCCAATGCCGCCAGCAGACGCTCTCGACGGATCGGCTTCAACAAGTAGTCCACCGCATCGGCATCAAAGGCCGCGAGGGCGTGTTCGTCGTAGGCGGTGCAGAACACCACCGCTGGAGGCGAAGATCGCAGCGACAGCCGCCTTGCCACTTCCAGGCCATCGATACCGGGCATGCGGATATCGAGCAGAACCAGATCAGGGTCGTGACGATCGACCGCCACCAGCGCCGCCTGGCCATCGGCGGCTTCGCCTACCAGTTCCACCCCATCCACGCCCGCCAACAGGCTCGCCATACGGCGCCGGGCCAGCGGTTCGTCGTCTACGATGAGCACTTTCATGTGCGGCTCTCGCGTGACGTGGTCAAGGGCAGGATCACGGTAACTGCATAGTATCCACCCGGCTGCTCCAGTGCCAGACTCGCCGCACCACGATATGCGTAATGCAAACGCTGACGCACGTTTTCCTGGGCCATGCCGTGGCCTTTGGCGGCGCTGGCCGGAACGCTCTCGGCCTTGTCTGGCAGCGGATTCTGGATACGGATCTCCAGATCTTGCCCTTTGATGCGCGCCGCAATGCTCACCAGCCCGCCCTGCGGCAGCGGCTGAACGCCATGGTAGACGGCGTTCTCGACCAGCGGCTGCAACAGCAGCGGCGGCACCTTCAGATCGGCCGGTGCCGCATCCACGTCCCACTGCACCTGCAGACGCTCGCCCAGGCGCAGCTGCTCGATCGCCAAGTAATGTCGACAGAGTTCAAATTCCCGCTGCAGCGAATGCTCGGCGGCGCCGGCATTCAGTGCCGCCCGGAACAGCTCGGACAGATCCTCGATCATCTGTTCGGCCAGATCGGCGTCCACCCGCACCAGTCCGGCGATGGTGTTCATGCTGTTGAACAAGAAGTGCGGGCGGATACGCGCCGTGAGCGCTTCGACCTCCACCCGAGCCTGCGCTTCTACCTGTCGCCGCCATTGAAGGTGCACATAGGAGTAGCGCAAACCCAGCAGTGCCATCAGCAAGGCGACCGCGGCAATGCCAGGCGCAAAATGATCCAGTGTCTGGGTCGATGCCATCAGACCGAAGCTGAGCGCACGGTCGACGATGAACGCCAACCAGGCCATGCAGTAGGTGGTCGTCAGCAGCAGACCCAGCATGAGCGTCAGGGCCACGCCTGCGGGCATGCGCAACAGATGGCGTCGGAACAAGCACAGCAGGGCCACATTGCAGAGCGCGATCCACTGGGCGAGCACGGTTCCGGTGGTGAGGGCCGCCCACCAGTCGGTACCTGCGGAGCCCGGCGCAAGGACAGCAATGATGACCACGATCTGTGCCAGCAGCATCGCCGAGTAGACGGTGGCTGCCTGACAGAACTCAGGCAGCCAGACGTCCGTGGCCGGCAACTGCAATGCGCTGAGGTAGCGGCGCCAGCTCATGAACTGCGCTCAGGGCTGGGCCAGATAGGCCTTGCGCAGCGCTTCCACCCGCTTGCGATTGACGCCAAGGTCGGAATAGCCGACGCGTGAGCCGGACCGCACCTGAATCTGGCCGGCGGCGTCATCGAAGCGCAGTTCGATGTCATCGATGAAGCGGAACAGACCACTGATCTGCAGGGCATGCCAGTAATCGCCCTGACGACGCTTGATCTCGGTGCGCGGCAAGCTGGCCAAGGCCTGGACCATGGCGGCTTCGCTGGCGGTGCGGTCACCCCGATAGGGCAAGGGCTCGATGGCGTGATTGGCGTCTGCGCCTTCGCTGCTGACACAATTGGGACTGGCCGGGCACGGCCGGAGCTTGCCGGCCACCAGATCCAGCGTGGGCGGCGAACTTCGCGACAGATAGCTGCGGGTGGCGAACAATCCGATCACCAGCAGAATCACGGCGAGCACAATCAAAACAGCTATTTTCATGAGGGTGTTTTCCTGGTCAGCCGCTTGCGATCATGCGCCGATAGGCTGCGGGCGTCACGGTGGGCGCTAGGGCACGGGGGCGGGAGGGCACGAGGGCGGGAGGGCACGAGGGCGGGAGGGCACGAGGGCGGGAGGGCACGATGGCACGAGGGCGGGAGGGCTCGGGGCTCGGGCGTGATTTTGACGGTGGTGGCGACAATGTCGAAATTTGATCTGATTGAATGATGCTGAATTCGGAGATTTGGGTTCGACCTGCACCCGACCCCGGCCATGCCGAGCTCTGGTGGTTTCGCCTTCCCGCCGCAGTGAAGCGCTCGGGTGCGCTGGCGCGCTCACGCTGGGCCTGGACCCAGGTGCGCCGGCGGCTGGCCGAATACGCCGGGCTGGCCGAACACGAACTCCAGATCCGGCGCAGCGCCAACGGCAAACCGCAGGCGCCGCAGCTGGATCTGGCGTTCAGCCTGTCCCATGACGACGAGGCTGCGGTGCTGGCGGTGGCGGCGGTCGAGCAATTGGGCGTGGACCTGATCGGCGACCGGCCCTTCGCCAATCCGCAAGGTCTGGCGCGCAAGCTCTACGGCGACCTTGAGTACGCCTGCTGGAGTCGCAGCGCACCGGCACAGCAGTTGCAGCAATTGCGCACCCGTTTCTGTTGCACCGAGGCCGTGGTCAAGGCGCTGGACTGGCGCCTGTGGCCGGCGCTGGGCGCCATCCATTTTCTGCGTCAGGGGCAACTGGCCCGGGTGCCGATCAAACGCGCCCAACTGCATCTGATCGATGGACGCCGCGGTCCGCTCAGCTACGCCCTGGCCAGCGAATCGCCGCTGGCCGCGGTCATTCACCGGGACCCTGCCGCCTCAGGCCCGCGCGTGCCTGCAGGGCGCAGTAGATCAGTCCCACGCTGACCGCATCGCCCAATGCCGTGTGCCGGCCCATCAGTGGCAAGCCGACCTTGGCGGCAATCGTTTCCAAGCGCAGATCCTGGTCGGGGTGGCCTTCACGTACCGGCAGGCTGCGCCGGTAGCGCTCGGCCAGCTCGACGCTGCGGTTGGGCAATGCAAAGCCGTGGCGTCGTCGGGTCTCCCGACTCAGCAGTCCACGGTCAAAGGCGATGAAGTAACCCAGGATGGGCCGATTGCCCAGCCACAGCAGAAACTCGTCGATCACCTCATCGAGTCCCTCGCCCTGCGCCGATTCACCCGGCAGAATGCGGTGTACGCGGATGGAATCGATGCCGAAATCGCCACGACCTCGTACGCTGCGGACAAAGCGCCGTGACAGGCGCACGCCATGGGCATCCACCGGCACGGCGGCAACACTGAGAATCTCGGCCTGCGCCGGGTCCAGTGAGGTGGTTTCGAGATCCAGCGACACCACTTCGCCACCTGCGCAGGGCTCGAACAGCGGCAGAAAGCGTGGGTCACGCAGCCGACGGCGATCCAGAAATCGGGTCAGCGCCGAGAACACTCACACCACCCCGGCGGGCTAGATGACGATGCGGTTGCGGCCAGCGTCCTTGGCCGCCTTGAGCTTCTGCTCTGCCGCTTCGAGCGTGGCGGCTGCAGTCTTGAACTCCGGGGTCCAGAGTACGGCACCGATGCTGACGCTGGCGCTGCGGCTTTCGCCCTGGATGAAGAACTCGACATTGGCGATGGCCGAGCGCACTGCGTTGAGCAGTTTCTCGGCCTCTTCCATGCCCGTTTCCGGCAACAACGCGGCGAACTCCTCGCCGCCGAAACGGCAGAGCAGATCCTCTTCGCGCAGCCCGGCCTTGAGTGCCCGCGCCACCTGCTTGAGCACATCGTCGCCAGCGGCCTTGCCCCATTCGCGGTTGATTCTGGAGAGCTCGTCGACGTCGAGCAGGGCCAGCACGAACTCGCGGCCGCGACGCACGCTGCGGGCGATCTCCTGCTCCAGCGACTGCTCGAACACGCGCCGCTGCGACAAACCGGTCAGCTGATCGTGAGTGACCAGATCGAAGAACTCGCTCTGCGCGGCGTGATCGACATCCTTCTCCTGGGTGAACTGCACCACGGTGCCACCGACGGTGATGAAATCGCCGTCCTTGAGTCGCGCTTCCACCACCGGCCGATCATTCAGATAGGTCTTGTTGGTGGAATTCAGATCGCGCACCCAGAACCCGGAGTTGTCACGCCAGACGCGGCAGTGCAAACGCGAAATGGCCCGATTGAGCAGACGGAAATCGCAGTCGGCCGAGCGACCCATCGTCACCGGCACATCACCCAGCTTCAACCTGCGCCCCTGGCTTTCGCCCTGGGTCACAGTGAGAAAGGCACTCTGCTTGGTGGCGATCGCCTCGGCCAGCTTGGCCAGACTGCCACGCTGTGTGGTCAAGGTATCGAATTCGCGTTCCGCCATGGGCCGATCACACTCGGGGGCGATTCCTATAGAACGTCATTGTAGTCCGCCAAGGGACATGCACGGCAAGCGAACTTAGGTATCGCGTGATCGACAGGTGCTTGGCCGATCAGGCAAAGCGCCGGCTGCGCGTCTGCAGAACAGGCGCCTGAAGGTCCGATCGGCGGCCGATCAGGCGCTGGCAACAATCCTGCAGATCAGCCAGTACCGCCGCTGCAGTGACGCGCACACCGGCACCTGAACCCGAAATCACGATGGGCGTCGGTGCCTGGAATTCGCTGTTCAGGACCACTCGGTTCTCGGTGCCGCGCGCCGAGGCCAGCGGATCGCTCTGCGGCAACCTGACCAGTGCCACCGAAGCGCCCTCGGCCGGGCTCCAGCGGGCGCGATAAACCCAGCGTTCACCGGCGCGCGCGGCCGCCTGCATCTGCGCCGCCCAGGTGTCTTCGTGTTCGACCAGCGCCTGCTGCCATGGAATCTGCTCTGCGAGCGTCAGCAAGTGCGACAGCCGGATGTGCTCCGGCTCAATGGCCATACCCGCTTCACGCAGCACGATGGCGAGTTTGCGTCGCACATCGGCACCCGATAGATCGGCTCGCGGATCGGGCTCGGCCAGTCCCTGTTGCACCGCCTCGGTCAGCGCCTGGTGCAGGCTGGCGCCATCCTGAGTGCGGGTCAGCACATGGCCGAGCGTACCCGAGAGACCGGCATCGATGGACAGCAAGGAATCCCCCGCCGCCCGCAGCCTGCGTATCGTCGACAGGATTGGCAGGCCGGCACCGACGGTTGCAGACCAGCCGGCGGACGTCGTTCTGGCGGCTACACTCAGACGCGTGTAATCGGCCTGCGAGCCCGAGAAGGCGATCTTGTTGGGGGTGACCACGGCCACGCCAGCCTCCAGCAGTTCGCCAGTGCGCGCGGCGATCTGGGCACTCGCGGTGCAGTCGACCAGGACCGCCGGCCGTGAGCCATCGAGCAACTGGTCGATGATCGTATCGGCATGTCCCCCGTGTTGCGCACGGAGGCGCTCGCCGGCCAGTCCTGGCGGCAAGCCTTCCGATTGCCAGACTGCGGCACGTGAGTTGGCCACCGCCACCAGCCGCAATGGCAGATCTACCTGTGTAGAGGCCAGCAGCTGCAGCAGATCGGCCCCCACCCTGCCGGTGGCGCCGATCAGCGCCAGCGCGATCTCGCCCTGATCATCCGCCCGTTTGCTGCGGGCGACCTTCGGCCAGCTGGCCAGCACCGACTCGACCACCGGCTCGTCTCGGAACGCAGCCAGCGCCGGGTCCAAGCGCTCGGCATCCACCAGAAATCCGTCATGGCCGTAAGCCGTGGCGAATCCCAGCAGCCGACCTTGCGGCAGCGCCCGCGCCAGACGTTCCTGTTCGCTCGGGTAATAGAGCTGATCCGAATCCAGTGCCACCACCAGCGCGGGTTGCTGGATTCTTGCCAGTGCCGCCTCGGCCGTGGTGCCCGCCGCGAAATCGAAGCGATTCATGGCCTCGGTCAGCCGCAGATAGCTCAGTGCATCGAAGCGCCGCACCAGTTTCTGGCCCTGATGATCGAGATAGGACAGCACCTGGAAATATCCGTCCTCGCGACGCTCGCGACCGAAGCGCTGGTCCAGCTCGCCCGCCGAGCGATAGGTCAGATGACCGAGCTGCCGTGCCAGCGCCAGCCCCTCCGCCGGCGGATCATCCGGCGGGTAGTCGCCGCCCTTGAACTTCGGATCCCTGCGGATGAATTCGCACTGCAAACGGGCTTGCGCCAGCGCCTGCGGCGGCTGTCGCCAGCTGGTGGCGATCAGGGCGATGCGCCGCACCCGCACGGGCTCCTGCCGTGCCCACTCCAGCACCTGAAAACCGCCCATCGAGGCGCCGACCACCAGTTGAATACGCCGAATTCCCAGATGATCGGCCAACAACCGCTGATGCTCGACCAGATCAGTCACGCTCAGCTCCGGAAAAGCCGCTCCGTAGCGCTGCCCGCCCTGCGGTTCGAGTGAGCTCGGCCCGGCGCTGCCGTAACAACTGCCAAGCACGTTGGCGCAGACGATGTAATAGCGCGTCGGGTCGAGTGTTCGACCCGGACCGAAGGCTCCCGCCCACCAGCTGGCCACGTCGCTGGATGCGGTCAGCGCATGGCAAACCCAGATCACATTGTCCCCGGCCGCATTGAGCTCACCCCAGGTCTGATAGCCCACCGTGGCCTCGGCCAACATCTCCCCGCTGGCCAGACGCAGCGGCGCGGCGGGAGTCCAGCTTTGCAATGCGGGTGGCAGCGGCAGATTCGAGGTCATGGCGGCTTGGGGGAAGGAGAAAGGGGAATAGGAAAAAGGAAAAAGGAAGAGCGGGTTTACGTCGATGCCGGCGGCAGTAGTTCGAAAAGGCGTCATTGCGACCCCGGACTTGATCCGGGGGAAGCAATCCAGCCCCACAGCTTCAAAGAGCACTGGATTGCTTCGTCGCTTCGCTCCTCTCCATGAACCCATGTCGTCAGTTATTGATTTGCCGTTGTAGGTCACGTTGCTCGCCTAGCGAGCTACGTGACGCATCTCGATGTCACGTAGTCCGCTGACGCGGACAACATGACCTACGTCGGCGAGTTCATGGCCCGGGGGCAGGGATCAGGCAGTCGAAGCGGGTACAGGCTCTTCCCCTTTTCCATTTTCCTTTTCCCCTTTTCCCGCATTACGCAGACTTGCGCACCCCCACCGCCTCCAGCGCCTGGGCAAAGTCGGCAATGATGTCTTCGATGTGCTCGATGCCGACCGAGACCCGCACCAGGCCCGGCGTGACACCGGCGCTGCGCTGTTCGGCATCGGTCAGCTGCTGGTGGGTGGTCGATGCGGGATGGATCACCAGGGTCTTGGCATCGCCGACATTGGCCAGATGGCTGGCCAGCTTCAAGCTGTTGATGAATCCCTCGGCCGCGTCCTTGCCACCGAGCACCTCGAAGGTGAACACCGAACCGAAGCCGTGACGCAGATAGCGCTTGGCGCGCAGATGGCTGGGGTGCTCGGTGAAACCCAGGTAGTTGACGTTGCTGATCTGCGGATGCGAACGCAGCCAGTGGGCCAGCGCATTGGCGTTCTGGTTGTGGCGCTCCACCCGCAAGGACAGTGTCTCCAGCCCTTGCAGCAGCAGGAAGCTGTTGAAGGGCGACGCCGCCGGACCGATGTCGCGCAGACCTTCGACGCGGGCGCGGATGGCAAAGGCGATGTTGCCGAAAGGACCATCCTTGCCGAAGACCTCCCAGAACTTCAGCCCGTGATAGGCCGGGGATGGTTCGGTGAACAGCGGGAACTTGCCATTGCCAAAGTCGAACTTGCCGGAATCGATGATGACGCCGCCGATGCTGGTGCCATGGCCGCCGATCCACTTGGTGGCCGAAGCGACGACGATGTCGGCACCGAAGTCGATCGGTCGGGCCAGATAGCCGCCAGCGCCGAAGGTGTTGTCGACGATCAGCGGGATGCCGTGTTCGTGGGCAATTCTGGCGATCTTCTCGAAGTCGGGCACATTGGAGCCGGGATTGCCGATGGTCTCGACATACAGCGCCTTGGTGTGGGAATCGATCAGGGCGCGGAAGGCCTCCGGGTCGTCGCCCTCGACGAACTTCACCTGAATGCCCAGCCGCGGTAAGGTCACCTTGAACTGGTTGTAGGTGCCACCGTAGAGCAGGCTGGTGGAAACGATGTTGTCGCCGGCCTGGCACAGCGTGGTGATGGCCAGGAACTGCGCCGCCTGACCCGAGGCCGTCGCCACCGCAGCCACACCGCCCTCCAGCGCGGCGATGCGCTGTTCGAACACATCGGTCGTCGGATTCATGATCCGGGTGTAGATGTTGCCGAACTGCTGCAGCGCAAACAGCTTGGCCCCGTGCTCGGCTGAATCGAAGGTGTAACTGGTGGTCTGGTAGATCGGCACCGCGCGGGCATTGGTACCCGGCGCCGGCGTCTGCCCGGCATGCAGTTGCAGGGTCTCGAATCGATAGTCCGGTTGCTGGCTCATGGCGATACTCTCGTGGCAGTCTGGAGGTGCAGATGTTTAGACGTCTAGACGTCTGTTAGCGGCAATCGTAGGCGAGCCGGCAAAGCCCGTCAAGTAGGAGCGACCTCGCGTCGCGACTGTCATCTCACACCGCGGCGGCAAAGATCGGGTACCGCGGCTAGTTGTTGCCCGAAGAGCAACGCAGAGAACGCAGAGCAGCGCGGAGAACGCGGAGAACGCCGAGAGAAGCAAAGCGGATCTGAAGTTGCTTTTCTCTGCGCTCTCCGCGGTCCTCGGCGTTCTCCGCGTTGAAGCTGCTGCCCGCAGGCACGCGCGACGGTCTGCTGGCGTTGTTTCACGGTGCCCGCCCTTCCGAACATCGCCTCGCCGCTGGACCGCAGCCCCTCAAGCCAGTAGCCTTCGGCGCGAATGGAGGGTGGAATGGCCAAGAACAAGTTCGTCAATCCGTACATCGAGCGCGGCAAACGCGCCGAGGCGACGAAGAAGATCACCGTGACCATCCCGGTGCACGTGCTCAAGATCCTCACGGACGAGCGCACACGCCGGCAAATCAAGAAGTTGCGTCATGGAACCATCTCGGAATTGCTGACCGAGGCTTTCCTGCATGCCTACACTGGTCAGCCACTGCCCACGGACGAGGAACTGGCACGACCGGAGTAAGCCTCATGCGGGACTCGGCGCACGGGACTCGCGATTCGACAGGGACAGCGCCGGCCGAACTCGGGTCCGTGGCGGTAATCATTCCGGTAGGCCCGGGTGATCGCAGCTGGCGCACACTGCTGGACATACTGGATCGACTGGCGCCGACGCTGGAACGCCGTCTGGTCTTCGCCCACGGCGATCTGCAGTCGCGTCCGCGCGCACCGTCCGAACGATGGACTGAATCCAGTCGCGGCCGTGCCCGCCAGCAGAACGCCGGCGCCGCTGGCATTGACAGCGAGTGGCTATGGTTTGTGCACGCCGACAGCCGCCCCGAGCAATCCACCCTCAAGGCCCTGGGTGAATTTGTCAGCCGTGGCGAGGACGCCATCGGCTATTTCGACCTCAAGTTTGTCGACGATGGCCCGGCCCTGATGTGGCTGACCGCCGCCGCCGCCAATTGGCGTAGTCGCACGCTCGGCATGCCTTTCGGTGATCAGGGGCTGGTGCTGCCGCGCAATCGATTCTATGAACTCGGCGGTTTCGACGAGTCCCGGCCCTACGGCGAGGATCACGCGCTCATCTGGCAGGCGCGCCGCAGCGGCGTCCCGATCAAGCGCATCCCGGCAGCGCTCGGCACCAGCGCCCGCAGATATCGCGATCAGGGCTGGTTGCTGACCACCTTGCGGCACCAGCGACTGACCTGGGTGCAAGCCTGGCAGGAGTCCAGATCGCGATGAGCATCGGCCTGGCGGTATTCGTCAAGACCTCGGCGCTGAGTCCGGTCAAGACCCGATTGGCTGCGGCCATCGGTGCTGACGCCGCGCTGTCGGTCTACCGCGCCAGCGTGGCCTGCGTGCGCGAGAGTGTCAGCCAGGCCTCGACGCGCTGTTCCCTGCAACCCTATTGGGCGGTAGCCGAAGCCGAAGGCGCGCGCTCCTGGGGCGAGTGGCCGGTGCTGGTGCAACCCGAGGGCGATCTGGGCGCTCGCATGAGCGCGGTCTACGACGCCCTGCTGCAGCGGCACCAGGGCGCCATCCTGCTCGGCGCCGACGCACCCGCCATCAATGCCTGGCAGATCGCCGATGCCAGCAGCGCGCTGGAACATGATCTCGCCAGAGTGATCTCGCTGGCCGAGGACGGCGGATTCGTGCTGTTCGGCAGCAATGCCGACCTCTCCCACTACGATTGGTCCGGCGTACCCTACGGCTCCCCGGATACGGCCATGCGCTTCCTCGACGAGGTCGGCCCGGGCCTGCCGCTGATCCAACTGGAAAGCCACTGTGACCTCGACACCGTGGACGACCTGCAGCGCCTGGCCCAGCGTCCGCCAACCAGGCCCACATCAGCCCAGCAACGTTTCTGGCAGCTGATTCCCGAGTGGCTTGCTGATCGCCGCTGACCCGTGGGAGTCCCGCTTGCCTCCGGCGCGCGCCAATCCGCGCATCGAATGTCGGAGGGCGCGAGGGCGCGAGGGCGGCAAGAGGCAGCCTCACCGCAACCTCTGATCTTGTGTGCCCTCGTGCCCTCTCGCCATCCTGCCCTCAGATCAATGATCTACGGCATGTCTGGTGATAGCGCCGGTCACGGCGCTGGCCAGGCACCTGACCAGCGCGCACTTGAGCGACTCCCGACCTCAACCCGAACATCATTCGATCACGCTTGTGACCGAAAGTGGCGCCGACCAGGGCTCGGTTCTACAATCCGCGGCTTGAGAGTCAACGGAGCCGCGGTGTGCAGAATGAATCCAGCCCTGCATTGACCGATTTGCTGGGCCGATGGCGGGCCGGCGATCCGGCTGTGGAGCAGGAACTGATGTCCAGGGTCTATCCAGTTCTGCGCGAGTTGGCTGCAGCACAGGCGCGGCGGAACTCGGGCGTGTTGACACTGCAGGCAACAGAGTTGGCCCATGAAGCCTACGAGCGGCTCGTACGCCTGGATCAGATGGACTGGACCGACCGAAATCATTTCTATGCGGTGGCCGCGACGGTGATTCGTCGGGTCGTGGTGGATCACTTGCGCGTGAAGGGTCGCGTGAAGCGCGGTGGATCCTTGCCGCTGGTTGCCTTGCACGAATTGTCCGAGGACCAGGTGCCGGTGATCGAGGAGAGTGTCGACTGGCTCAGCATCGACGAGGCCATGGAGTGCCTGGCTCAGCTGGATCGTGATTGCGCGCGCGTGGTTGAGCTGAAGTTCTTCTCCGGACTGACCACCGACAAGATCGCCGAAGTACTCGGCAGTTCAGTGGCGACTGTAGGCCGTCAGTGGCGATTTTCGCGAGCGTGGCTGGGCAAGCAACTGGGCGCCGAACCCTCAGCCGCTTGAGACCTCGTTTTCCTTGGAGATGGATCCATGACCGCTGTGAACGCCGCGCGCCTGATGGCGCTCTTTGATGCTGCGGTGGATTTGCCCACAGCCGAGCAAGAAGCATTGCTGCTGCGTGAGTGCGCAGACGACCCGGCGCTGCTTGACGAGCTGCGGGCGCTGCTGGCAGAAGATCGACGCGTCCAGGGCACCACCGTCCGCCCGTTGGCGCCGGAGCTGGCAGGCCTGTTGGCGGAATCCTCCGAGGCACCATCGCTGAGTGGCACCAGAGTGGGCCCCTATGAGCTGCGCGAGGAACTCGGCCGTGGCGGCATGGGTGTGGTCTACCGCGCCGACCGCGTGGATGGCAGCGTGCAGCAACAAGTGGCGATCAAGCTGGTGCGCCGCGAGTTGCTCGACAGCGACATGCGCCGACGTTTCCAGCTGGAGCGGCAGACACTGGCAGCGATGGACCACCCGCATATCGCCCGCCTGATCGACGCCGCCGAGCTGGACGACGGCACGCCCTACTACGTCATGGAGTACGTAGACGGCGTGCCGATCACCGACTACTGCGCACGCAAGCAGATGTCGATACGCGAACGCATCGCCCTGTTCCGTCTGGTTTGTGATGCCGTGACCCAGGCACATCGCAATCTGATCGTGCACCGGGATCTCAAGCCCGGGAACATCCTCGTCAGCACCGACGGCGCGCCCAAACTGCTCGACTTCGGCATCGCCAAGCTCATGGTTCCGAACGCCGCGGAGCTTGCCGCCGAGCAGACCGCGACACAGCACCGCTACTTTTCGCCACAGTACGCCGCACCGGAGCAGGTACTCGGCGCCCCCATTGGCGTGGGCTGCGATGTCTACGCCCTGGGATTGCTGTTGTTCGAGCTGCTCGCCAATGCCCGGGCCTTCGACTTTGTCGACCTCAGCGCCGGTCAGATCGAGCGCCTGATCACCTCGGTCCCACCCCCACCGCCCAGCCAGATGGCCGCCAGCAAGGGTGCATCGACCAAGTGGCAACGTGAGCTCCGCGGCGACCTCGACGGCATCGTATTGCGCTGCCTGCGCAAGGCAGCCAACGAACGTTACGCCTCGGTGGAGCAGCTGGACGCGGACCTCAACAACTACCTGCAAGGCCTGCCCGTCAGCGCACGCGGCGGTCAGCGCTGGTACCGAATTCGAAAGTTTGTGGCACGCAACGCGATCGCCGTCTGGGCCAGCACCCTGGCAGCGTTCGCATTAATCGTCGGCATTATCGCCTTTGCCTGGCAGGCCGACGTCGCCAACAAGCGCGCGGAGGAACTGGAGGCAGTGTCGAACTTTCAGGCCGACATGCTGGCCCAAGTGGATCCGGCGGCGGCGGGTTTGCTGCTCAGTGAAAGCGTTCAAAAGAAGTTCAAAGAGGCACTTGCCAATGAGCACCTAGCTGACGCCGAGCGAACCGAGTCAATCAGGAATTTTTCCGAACAGTGGCGAAAAATCAATGCCACCGATGCGGCACTGGACTTGATTGACCAGACCATACTCGCGCCCGCGATGAGAGCCATTCACGTACGATTCGTGGACCAGCCACTGTTGGAAGCAAAGCTATATCAGGTCTTGGCAAACCGTTATGGCGATCTCGGAAGATTCGAGGAAGCTGAACCCCCCAATCGCCGCGCCTACGAAATTCGCGAATCCATATTAGGCGAGAAGGACGCAGCTACACTTGAGTCGACGTCAAATATGGTTCTCATTTTGCTTAGGTTGGGAAAATTAGCCGAGGCACAGAATCTTTCAGAACGTACTGTCGAAATCTTAGTTCGCGCTTCCGGCGACCACTCAGCCCAATTGTTGAGAGCCAAATTGGATCTGAGTTCGGTTTACATGTCTCAAGGTAAATTGGCCGAAGCAAAATCGATTCTTACGAATGCACTTGAAGTCGCTCGCCGCTTGTTAGGCGATGACGATCCGTTGACGCTCGAAGCAACCAACAACCTAGCGCTGCTGCTGGAGAAGATGGGCAGATACGACGAAGCAGCACCGTTTTTCAAGGACGCGCTGGATAGAAAGCGAAGAATTTTCGGAAACGAAAATCCAGAGACCGTTCTCGCAATTAACAATGTAGGCTTTGTCCTATTCGGGCTAGGAAAACTTGAGGAAGCATACCCATATTTCGAAGAATCTTTGGAATGGAGGCGGCGCGTCCTCGGCGAACAACACCCCATGACATTGATGTCCTACAACAACATGGGAAATCTGATGCGCGGATTGGGTCGGCTCGACGAGGCCGAATCCATGATGAGACGCGCTGTCGTGGGGCTTCGGAAATTCCTCGGCGAAGATCATCCCGAGATGCTCAATACGTACATGGGTCTATCCACCGTGTTGAAGGAGGCCGGAAAATTGGACGAAGCCGAAGAGGTGTCCGTCAAGTCCGTCGCTGCGAGTCGCCGAGCGCTTGGCAACGAACATCCTGACACATTAACCCAGATCGGCTTGTTGGCAATAATATGGGAGAGGCAAGGGAAGCTCGACGAAGCAGAGGAAGCAGTAACTGAAGTCTTGGCAACGCGCAATAGACTGTTCGGCCCAGATCACCCCTTTGTGTTGAAGACAATAATCAACTATTCGGACATCCTCAATCAACAGGCTCGCTTTCAGGAGACGGTAGATTTGCTGGAACCGACGGAAGAACGGGTACGGAACGCCTTCGGTACAGGTTCAAACCGACGCCGGATTTCGCAAATGTTATTGAATCTGGGCATTGCGAGAACGGGGATAGGAGATTTTGAAAATGCCGAACCGGTTCTCCTGGAAGCACATGCGCTATGGACCAATGTACCCGGCTCTTCAAAATCAGACTTGCGCCTTCGCCTGACTGCGCTTTGCGGACTGTATGACGAATGGCTAAGGCGCGACGACTCGGAAGCATTGAGAACCAGAGCAGAACATTATCGTCAGTTGCTCAGCCAATTTGATAGAGAGAAAAGCTGAAGAACCGGGTCACCGCCCAGTTTTCGTGAAACTGGCGCCCCCCGATTAAGCGAGGTCATAGGTTGTTGATACGTCATTGCGAGCCACCTGTTTCGGCACGACACTGCCCACGGGCCATGAACGAGCCCAAGTTCCGCAGTTCGGTCTTTGTTTTCACCCCATCCTGGGTAACGCCCGGTCGACAAATCAATGACTTGGAATCGAAGGTCGCCCTGATTTACACAACCACTGTTGTGTCACGTTAAGGCCGGGCCATGAACCACAAACCCGCCTGTAGCGACCTCGCGTCGCGACCGGCAAGCCGTACGTCCGAAGCAGCGGTCGCGGCGCAGCGCAAGGGCGCTTCCACATGTGAACCAAGCAAATCAACGACTTGCGATATGGGCTCATAGAGAGAAGCGAAGCGCCTCTGGTACTGTGCTACTGACTGCTTCGCTGCGCTCTCGACGAAGCCATGGTGCAACTTGTTGCTGCGTGTGCCGGCTGTGGAGTGGAGGGCGCCGCGCCACGGCGTCGCTTTGGTTCTGTCTGAAGATCAAAAGCGGCCGCGCAGGCGCGCGTCCCTCCTCAAAGCCGCTTCTAGCCTAGCCCCAGGCGGAGCCCACAGGCTTCGGCCGATCAGCTTTCCCCGAACAGATTGCCCTGCTTCAGCGGAATCGCGCCGTCGCCGTCAAACACGCGCTTGAACTCGGCCCGCGACACGGACACATAGCGCTCGTTGCCGCCGATCTCGACCTGGGCGCCCTGGGTGACGGCGCGGCCGTTGTCATCGACCCGCACCACCATGGTCGCCTTGCGCCCGGTGTGGCAGATGGTCTTGATCTCGCTGATCGAATCGGCCCAGGCCAGCAGGTACTGGCTACCCTCGAAGAGCTCGCCCTGGAAGTCGGTGCGCAGGCCGTAGGCCAACACCGGAATATTGAGCTTGTCGACGATATCGGTCAGTTGCCAGACCTGGGCCTTGCTCAGGAACTGGGCCTCGTCGACCAGCACGCAGTGCAGCGCCCCGTGCTCGGCAATATCCGCCTGCGCCCGCTGCAACAAGTCATCCTCCCGATCAAAGACATGGCCCTCCGCCACCAGGCCAATGCGCGAGCGCACCTGACCCACGCCAAAGCGATTGTCGATACGCGGCGTATAGATCCGCGTACGCATGCCGCGCTCGGTGTAGTTGTGGGCACTCTGCAGCAGCACCGTGGTCTTGCCGGCGTTCATTGCCGAGTAATAGAAATAGAGTTTGGCCATGCGCAGGAGGACAAGCGGACAACGAGAGCGCCGAAGTATGGCGTGCTGGCGCTTCCGTGTCTTTCCATACCACGCCGTCCACACCCGGTGAGGCCGGTCCCAGCGGCTCTGACGCCGGGGCGATCGGAGGGCTCCATCGGGCAGGACAAATCCGTCCCAACGATACTTTGATTTACATTGTCCTCGGTGACAAAACGCTTCCGCGACTCTCCTTTCCAACACGAAAGGGCAAGGCGGAGCCGCTCATGTGGACCTATGTGCAAGACACCGGCGCAATGTTCGATCCGCAGGGCGTCCAGTTGGAGAAGGGTTATGCGGGCAAGGACCCGCACAAGAACCATCCGGACTCGCAATGCGTGAAGGACCTGGGGCCAATACCGCGCGGCGACTACCGCATCCGCGCCCAACGAAACAACCCTACGCCAGTGACCTTGCCGCTGGATCCTGATCCCGGCAATTTCATGTGCAAGCCGCTGCGCAGTGGTTTTCTGATCCACGGCGACAGCATCGCGGCGCCGGGAACGGCTTCGAATGGCTGCATCATTCTGTCGAGGGCGGCTCGGATCAAGATTCGCGACAGCGGCGATGATCTGCTGCGCGTGGTGCGCGACGACGCTGAGCGCCTCGCCCTGGCCAAGCCGCCGGCGGTCGCCCCGTTGGTGGTCGCAGCAATGGGGACAGCTACCCCTGGCGCTGCGCCATCTGCATCAAGCTACGAGCTTCACCCGGATGCGCAAGCGCTGATTCTCGAGCATGAAGGCGTCAATCAGCCTGGCAAGTGGCCTGGCGGTCGTTCGGGCATCACCATTGGCTATGGCTATGACCTCGGCTATCGCACGCGCGATCAGTTCGAGAGTGCCTGGCAGCCCCATCTGGCGACAGATGAGTTGCAACGTCTGAGCGTAGCCATCGGTCGCATAGGCCCGGATGCGCAGGCGCTGGCGCTGTCGCTGAAATCGATTCGGATCAGCCAATCGGCATCGCTGGCAGTGTTTGTAGAAGTCATGATCGATGCCGCCTGGAGCGATACCTTGCGCGCCTTCCCCAAGGCTCGACGGCTGCCGTCACGCGCGCAGGGCGCGCTGCTGTCGCTGGTGCTCAATCGCGGTGCCTCGCTGGTGGACAAGCCTGGCGACGATCGGCGCCGCGAGATGCGCGAGATTCGCGTGCTCTGTGATGCAGACATGGACGCCGCAGACCGCCTTCGCGGCATCGCTGCACAGTTGCGGTCGATGAAGCGAATCTGGCAGGGCCAGGGTCTGGGCGGCCTGTTACGACGCCGTGAGGACGAAGCACGACTGGTTGAACGCGCCATTACCGATCTTTGATCCCGGGAGCTTGCCATGAGTGGACAAGTGGTTGTTTACGCAGGAAAGACGCCGGTCAAGCACACCTTCGAGGTCACGGGTGGCAGCATTGTTGCGATCAGTGGCGCGCCGTCCACGCTCACCAATCTGCGTCGATTGGAGTTCTACACAACCAACGGCAACCTCGCCCTGGTCATCGAGCCCTACTTCGGGAAAGAGGACGCGTCCGACTCCACGCTCTCGCTGCGCGATGGCGTGCTGGCGCTGAAGGTCTGGTCGCTGTTGCGCTTCGCCAGCGACGACAATCGACACCCCTTGCTGGCCACCCTGGGCCGCACCCGTGAAACCGGCAGCACCCGCATCGCGGCGGACAGTCTGGAGAGCATCGAGAGCTTGGCCAGGGCATTCGGGTTGACGAGGGGCGCAGGCGCGGATTGGAGTGGCGATGAAGCCGACGTTTATCGCCCTCCCGGCGGCTTTGCTCGGCGCTTGACACCATCACTGTGTGGCGCAGATTCCTTTAGTGGGACCGGGTACGACGGCAGCTGGCAAACCACGCAGGGCGAACCCAATACCCGGGTCGTACTGATCGCCAGATCTGTGAGACGAGGCGATGACGGCGAGGCGCTGCTGTTTGGCCTGCAGGCGGCGCTGCTGAGAGAGAACACCCGATTTGTGGCCGGGATCCGGGATCGCTTCGAACGCTTGCGCAACATCCGCAGCCGAACGATCACGCAAATCCAATCGGCGGAGCTGTTCGACTATCACCCCAAGCGCTTGGGTCTGGCTACTGAGTGGATCGAGTTCGAGTCCGAAGACAGCGCCGCTGACATTGCCGATCAGGCCATCGTTGCCCCTCTGTCGCTGGCCTTGAATGCGCTGCGCGGGTCGAGCGGGCTATCGAGCGTCACCGCGCTGACGTCGGCGACGACTCGCCTGCGCTGGCGCTGCCGACCACGACGCTTGCTGAGCATGGGCACCGAGCTCAAGGCGAACGAGTTCGAATGCGAGCCCGGCTTTGCGCTGCGGCAACCCTATCTGGCGGCGGTGGATGCCGGGAGCGGGCGATTTCCGCTGATTCGTGCGCACGATGGCAAGGAAGTCTCGTACCAGGGTCTTATTGCTGACCCAGATGCGGTGGTTCCGCCGAGCGACCTGCTGACCACCTCACCGGAGGTGGCGTTGCGCGATCTGCTGTCCAGCGAGGACTATTCGGCCCATGCGCAGACGCTGCATCTGGCCATCGCAGCGCCGATGCTTCCCCGGCAGTCCGTGCGTATCGGCAGCATGGACCTGCGCCTGGGTTCGATCGAAAACTTGGCAATTTCCAAAAAAGCCGCTGCCGTGGTGCGCCTCGATTTCCAGGGCTACCAGATCGGCTCCCCAGCCACCGAGCCGCTGGCCCTTCGGGCCGGGCGCGTCGTCCTGTTCAACTGGCCAGTGCTGGCCATCACGCCCGGCACCTCCGACCCGCTGCCCGATGAAGATCGGGCCGGCGCAGGCAATGACGATCCCGTATTGCTGTTTCCCACTGGGACAATCAGCGACGATCGGGTCATCGCCCTGCTGCAATCCGAGGAGAACTGGGAGCGCGGCAAGGACCGACGCTTCGAGATCTCTCTGACACCGGTCGCCGCGCCGACGGCGCCCGCCAAACCCCTGCTGCTGATCGATCCATCGCGGCTGTTCATTGCAGAGCTGCCGGCAAGCGAGCTGGCGAACAGCAGAAGTGGCCGTGTCGATGGGGAACTGGCGTACTACAGCGAAGGCGTCGAGGGACCGCGATGGCGCATGGTCTTTGACAAGCAGGATCTTGCGCGCAGCCTGCGATTGCCCCCACAGGTGCTGGGCGAGGAGATGGAAAAAGGCGGCACCCCGCCGACGATCAGCCCCGGCGCCTTGCTCGACTACCGACTGAGCCCGCCGGCCCACGTCGCGCTGACCATCGGCAATAACCAGAACCTGCAGGATGCGATCTGGAACTGGCGTCAGGTTTTCGGTTATCCGGGTCAGCGCGCGCCCGGCGCCACCATCGTTTCGAGTCGCTTCGAACTGCTGTACGGTTTGCAGGCGAGCATCGATGGCGGTCTGACGCCAAGCAGTGTGCGTTGGGTGGAAGCCTTCGCGCGGCGCGGCGAATTCAACCCGCCCATCGACAGCGATCTGGTCGAACGCGGTGCAGACGCCGACCCTCGGCGCTTGGCACGACGTCGGCGTGCCGAATCCTGGCTTTCCGGCAGTGCGATCCTGACGCAACGACCAGCTGCTCTCGAGCTTGGCATCGATGGTGCGCGTGCTGCCAGCGGTGAGTCCCTGCCGCGCGCCGTGCTCGACGCCGGCGTCTCCTTCATGCTGCGCAGCAGCGCCGACCTCCAGTATCCGGTGGGCACGCGGCCTGCAGGCAGCCACGCGCCGGATGGTGGACTCAAGGGCGGTGTCGGCTGGCCCTTCGAAAGCCGCGCTGTCTACGAAGAAGTCTGGGCCCAGCCAAACTCGACCTCGGCTTCGCTGGCCGAACCGGTGCTGACGGCGCTCGGTGGCTTCGGCGAGTTCAAGGCAGGATTCGCGCTCGACAAGTCCATCATCCGGGGTCGCAGCGCGCTCGGTCGCAGCGAGATCGTTGCCGTTGAGCGCATCGGGCGGATTGCGGTGTACTGGCACCGGGCAAAGCACGTCATCGTCTACGAGCGCTCGACCCTGCCCAGTGAGCAGATGCGCTGCGAGCAACCGCGCCACGAGGGGCGTCCCATCCTCAGGAAGGTGGCCGAGTACATCGAGATCCTGCAACCGGAACGGCGATTTCCGGAAGATCCGGATGCCGATCTCCGCACCACCGGGCCGGTCCGGGGCGTGCGCTTTGTCTCAACGCGTATCCCGGTGCTCAGTCGCTGGGGTCAGGATGATGCGCAAGGCACCCTGGTTCCACTCTGGAACGAAAACGCCGATCCCAGCCTTTACCCGAAACCCGAGGTGCTGGCCCTCCTGGCCGGCCCCATGGACGCCGACCTCCCGGAGGTCAGCGCGCCGTTCACCGAGCCTCAGAACCTGTACTTCTTCAGCGCCACCGATCCGCAACTGGACGCCGATACCGATCGCTGGCCAGCCTTCAGCGGCATCGACTACATCGACCGGCCAGCGCCTCTGCCGGACACCCTGCCGAACATGGGCGAGAACGGCGACGAGTCGCTGCCGAACGCGCCGCTCGTTCCGGCGGGATTCGAGCGCGTCACGCACCGGATCGATGCCCAGCGCGCCGCCAATCTGTTGGCCGAACGCAGCGCGGCGACCCTCGCCGCGCCGCTGCAGACACTGACGATCGGGCGTGGGCGCGTGCGGCCCTCGGCGGCAGACCCGACGCCGACCACCCTGGCTCGCACCGCCGATCTGATCCGTCAGGCTCACGAACTGGCCGGTGAGGTCACACACGCTGCGCGCGCCGGATCGACTCGGCTGAAGGAAGACTTTGACGCGAAGAAGCGATCGCTGATCGGGCTGCTGGACCAGAGCGCGAAGCCGATCGCTGACGCAGCGGCGAAGCTGCGCGCGATCGCCGGCCAATCCGGGGGACAGAGCCTCTGCGCGCCACTGAAGCGTCATTGCACCGACTATCTGGCCCGGCAGCGGCTGGAACTGCGCACAGTCCTGGCGACGCGCATCGAGGCCATTCTTGCGCTGTTTGACGGTGAGGCAAGCATCGCCGTTGAAACCATCCATCGCGAAATTCAACAGGCCATCAACGCACTGGACGAAGCGCGCAGAGCACAGTTGCAGATGCCGCTGGAACGCGCCGTCGGTCACGGCCTTGAGGCCATCGAAGTGGCGGTCGTCGACGCCAGCACAGTCATCGATGCGCTGCAAAAGGAATCGTTGACGACCTACGACGCAGGAGAGAAGGCAATTCTCGCCGTGATTGGCGACATCGCGCAGCGAACCGTTGAGATCACGCGATTCCAGGCCGAGGTGCACAGCCGCCTCCAGCAGTTGACTCGGGCATTGCCCTCGCCGCCACCGCTCGCCGGGCGCGCCATCGCCGCCCTGCAGCAGTTGCTGGCCGCGGTGCGTCAGGAACTGGACCAGCTGGATCCCGCAGGCTCTGAAGCGAGCATCCGCCGGACGTTGGATGCCGGGCGGCTTGTGTGGTTCGGAGCGAAGGGACCTTTCGCCGTCGCGCAAGCCGCGGCACAGCGCTTCAAGCAGATCGCGGATGCCTGGATTGCGTCCGCCGCTGCCCCCGGATTCGAGTTGAACGCATGGGCTGCGCGCAGCATCGAACGCCTCAATGAGCAGGTAACGGCAGTCGCACAAGGCGGCCAGGTCCAGATCGCCGAGCTGCGGGCGGCGATGAACGCGGCGAGCGCAGATCTGGCGCAGGCAATCGATCAGGCCTTTGTCGCCGGCACTGCCGATCTCCTGGTGCGCATCGAGTCGCTGTGCAGCGACTTTGTCGCGTTGCTCGCACCGCTCGGCGATCTCAAGGACGCCGCCGACCGCCTGCTGGGAAGCGCCATTGCAAGACTCCGCCAGCATCTGGACGCCATCGACTTGGACAAGCCGGCCCAGGAGATCGAGCGCATCGCGTCCAGGGCTGAACGCTGGATCGGCGATCAAGCCAGCGGCGCGCGCGAACTGGTCGAAGCAGCCGAGGACCAATGGCGACGCCTGGGCCAGGCGCCGAGTTTCGCCGACCCGGACAGCACTCTGCGTTTGATCCGAGCCGTGGGCGAGGGACCCTTGCTGCCCGAAATGCGCTTCAACCGCGATCGCATCGCCTACTTCTTCGACGATGCGCGCAACGCGATCAAGACCAGTCCGATCGCAGCGCTGGTCAACCGCGCCGGTGCCGACCTGAAGGCCTTCGGCGTGCGCCTGCCGACCTCGGAGTTGGCCGATCAGCTGATCCCTGAAGCCCTGTCCAAGTTTGATCTCGACAAGATTCTTCCGGACTTCGCCGGCGTTCGCGAGGTGTTCCGTGCCATTTCGATGCCGGACGTCCTGCCGGAGGACCTGATCGTCACGCACGGCTTCGACAAGGAATCGCAAAGCGCGTGGCTCAATGCCTCGATCGACATCGAGCTCGCGGACAAGGGCACGATGTTCGAGTTCGCTCCGCTGAAACTCTCGCTGCTGGAGCGCGCACGATTCCAGGCGCAGTCGCGGCTTCGCATCGCCCTCGATGGCAGCAGCCAGAAGAACGTCTCGGCCGCCATCACCGCCGATTGGCAGCTGGAGATCAGTGGTCAACCGCTGCTGACCTTCAGACAAACCGCATTGCGCTTCGAGAACGGCAGGCTGCGCTTTGACTTGAAGCCCGAGCAGATCGAACTGAACCAGCTGATTGCCTGGATGGGCGATGCGGTGCGCGCCTTCGGCAGCGAGGAGGACGGGTTCAGACTCGAACTGCTGACCGATTCCGGCCGTCCGGTAGGTTTGCGCGCGCTGCTCGACTTGCCGATTCCGGCCACCGGCGCGGGTGCGGTCAGCATCGTTGGATTGGCCCTGGGTGCGCGCTTCGAACTCAGGGTGCATCCCGAATTCTCGATCGGCGTGGGCTTGAACCTCGCCCGAGAATCCATGCCCTTTGCCATCTTTGTCGCCTTTCTCGGCGGCGGTGGCTGGCTCGAAGTCGATGTCGACTACGTGCCGAGCAGCCAGCAGCTGTCGAGCACCGTGACACTCGGCATCAGTGCCGGCGCTGGCGCGGCACTGAACCTGGGCCCGATGCGCGGTTCAGTGGTTCTGTTGCTGAGCGTGCGCGGCAGCTATCGCTCGAATCAGGGCGGGCTCACGCTGGCGCTGAGCCTGCTGCTGCGCGGTCACGCCACCGTGTGGGGCTGGCTGCACATCGATGTTGCAGTGATGCTGGTGTTGACTTACGGCGCCAACCGCTCGCTGATCGGCACCGGCCGGATCAGCGTCACCGTGCGCATCTCGCGCTTCTTCAAGGTCAGGTTCTCGACCGGCGTGACGTACACCTTCGCCAAGGGCGGCGGCAAATCAGCACTGTCGAAATCAGAAGCGCGCGCCAAGCTGGCGCGGGCGGTATAGGAGCGCGGACCATGGACATCGAAATCACCACCGACGTGGTTCGCCTGCCGGAACTGGATCTCGGAGCCGAGTTGGGTTTTGCGGTCGCCATCAGCGTGCAGGCCACGAGCGCTGACGAGGATGCGAGCTGGCAGGCACTGGCAGCGCAGGGGATCGATCGTGTCGGAATCTTTGCGCCCTGGCGTTACCGGAATCTGTCCCTGGCCATCGGAGCACCGGGCGAGATCCCGACCCGGGCGCAGCAGATCACGGGCCCGGCAATAAGGGCGGCAGAGTCGATACGACGGCAGCTCGATGCGCTTCTGGTCGAGCGTGGCCTTCTGGGCAACACCACCTTCGCGCTCACCGGCGCAGACGATATCGACGATCAGGATCGCTTCGCTGTGCCGCGCTTTCTGGCGGGCCTGGCGGTGCAGCCCGCGCCCTTCAATCGGGTGGTGTACCAGACCATGTTGCTGGCGCGGGCAGCGGTGACCAGCGACGACTGTATCGCCACCCTCGCCTTCGATGTTGCAGGAACAAGCGTGAATCACCCGGCTGGCGCCGGCGCCGATGCCAGCGCCGACGGCATCGTCGCCCGCCGCTGGGATCTGGGTGTGAGATTCGAAGGAGCCAACCTGTTCCTGCGCTCGCGCGTAGACGCGCGCCAGAACGCGACCTGGATCCTGCCGACGCTCGATCACGCATCCTTGTACTCGCGGCAGCTCGACACCGTGCAAGGACAAGATCCCCACGACGCCGTTACAGCGACAGCAGCACCGGTTTTCATCTCCGGCGTTGCCACCGAGGCACAATCAGAAGGCAGCGCTGGCGCTCTCCTGTTCCTGCGCACCAACGGCCCCGGTGAGACCCGTGCATGGCGCTGCTTGAGCGAGGCGTTGAGTCATCAGACACTGTGTCTGGCCCCCTCACCGCTGGCATTGACCGAAGTCAGACGCGATCAGCAGACGCATACGCACGATGGCGTGGAAATCGCCTATCAGGGCGACAGTCTGTTTGCGGCCAGCGAATACACAGGCGAGTCCGACGCATCTGAGAGCGATCGCGAGGCCTTGTTGCCGCTGGTCGATTCAGACTCGCCCTGGAGTTTCGAGCCTACGCTGGGATACGGATTTGACGTCGAGGCGGCGCTGCTGCTGGTTGGCAATGCCGGCGTGTTGCCGGCAGATCTGCAGGACCCCGTCGACCCCACGGCCTTGCGTGCGCATATCGACGCTGGCGGTGCCGCCTTCGATCCGCCAGCCCACGCCATCGCCAGCCAACGCTACTTGCGACGCTCACCGGTTGCAGCCTGTCTGCTCGACACGGCGCTGTACACCACGCCTGCGAAGCTGAGCCTGGCACCACCGCGTCCAGACGAGGATCCGGTGCTGCTGGCAGAAGGCGCTGATCTGGCGATACACGAGCTGCCACCCCAACACTTTCCATTGAAGATTGACCGGGAGCCAAGTACCTCCTTGCTGCTGCTGGACGGCCGAGCGCCGAATCGAACTTTGATCTTGCGTGCGCCAGCTACCAGCTACTCGGTGCTGGATCGGTGGCTGGCGGCCGATGAGCGGGCATCAGGTCCGATCGATGCGCGTGCCGACTATCGGGTGGCCTTCGAGCGGCTGCGGGATCTCGATCTTGAGCAACTGCCCCAGCGCGAGCGCAGCCAGCTCAGCTTTTGTGACCCTGCGGTTGACTCGCTGCTGATCGAGCTTCACGAGGTGTGGCCGACAACCCGACGCATCGACAGCCGGCGTGTTTCACTCCACAGGGCGGAGCAACACCGTGATCTGGACGACGGTGCCATTCTCGTCGATCAGACCCGCAACTCCTGGTCGGAAGCCGTGATCCTGACCATCGAGCTTGGCGGGGAGCTGGTGTCCGTGCAGCAAGCAGGCAATCGCGTCACCATCCGCATGCCAGCCAATGCCTGCGCGCAGCTGCGGGTGTACGCCGGCGTCGAGCGCCAGCTGTGGACGCAGCGCTGCGTGGCGGATCTGCAACCCATGTATGCGCCTGAGGGCGCCGATCCGGATCACGTGTGGCTGAGCCCGCGCTCCTTGATGATCGAATCGGCTGACCAGTCGCTTCCGGCCCCCGGCGATCTGTTGCAGGCGCTGACGCTGACCGACGACGACGACGACAGCGTGACCGTGACATACACGGCACCGGCCGGTCCGAACGCAGGGAAGGCCAAGAACATTCGCGAGATTGCCGTATCCCGCCAGCACTGGCGCTGGGATGGTCGTGGTGTCGAGACTCCCCCGCGAGCGGCTGAGCCGGATTGGAACCGGGTGCCGCAACAGGGCGACAGCGCCGAAACCAGCGGCGTGCTGTGGGAAACATCGAACTACATCGAGCGCCTGGGCGCCTCACCGGTCAGCGAGCTCTGCCCGGTGCCCGCCGGCGTGGCGAGCCTCGTTCTGCACCAATGGCCGAAGCCACATCGCCATGAGGATGTCGTGCGTGCCACTTTCCTTGCGCATCATCGTTATGCCCCGCAGTTGCGGGTGGAGCCGCTTGAGATCGGCGACGATGACGACCGCTACCGCCGCTTGCGACTTCCGGCCATGGCCGAGTCAGCCCTGACGCAACCCGCCTTGGGCCTGATGCTGCCCTTGCTGGATGGCGAAGGCGAGAGCACGGCAGGTGACATGCTGCTGGTACTCCAGGAGCCCTGGTACCAGCGAGGTCTGGCAGAGGGACTGCAAGTGGAAATCGAGCCCATCGCTCGCGACCTGTGCCCGATCGATGGACAAGGGTTGCCCACCTGCACCGAGATTGGCGGCGAGCCGCGTTGCGAGATAACCGAGCGCGTCGCCAGGGCCGAAATCGGCGCGGATCCGATCTTGTCTGCGGACATCAGGGTTCAGAGCGGCGAACTTCCGCCGCTGCAAGTGGCCGGTCCTTTCGGCCTGACCTTCGATCGCGAGATCAACAATCGCCGCCAGGTTGGAACGGTATTCACGGTGGGCGGAGCCAGCGCTTTCGATCTGGCCAAGCTGCGCATGCGGCGAGCGCTTGAGCCAAGCGCCTTTGCCGGTTATTCACGAGCAGCCCTCGGCAGGCGCGCCCTTTCCCCAGACGAGATCAGCGCCTTCGCCAACAGCGGCAATCTGATCCTCGATGTCTATCCCGGTCAGCAGAGCCCGTCCGGGTTGCCGTTGACCCTCGAGATCGATGCCACCAGGATCGAGATCGAAGTCCACCCAGCGCAGATCGTCATTTCCGTTGACGGCAACCAGGTCGCGGCATTGGCCCGGAAACCGCTACCCTCGCGGCTCTATCGCTTGACGCTGGTGCGTCAGTTCGACCTGCGCCCGGATGCCATGCCAGGCGTCTGGAGCCTGCGATTGGAGGCACTGGTGGATCATCGCTACCTCGCGCTGGCATCGGCGGAACTGATGCTCCCTGCACGCGCGGATGCGGTGACGGTCGTCGCGCCACCCGGCACGGAATCGGCCGTCATCGTGGCGCCACGCTATTCGCGTTGGAACCAGAGTCGCTGGACCCAGTTCTGGCCGCGGCGAGATCATCTGATGCCGGATGGCGCAAGGCTGGGGTTACTCGACCAGCCGCTCCACCTGGTTCACGATGGCGGGGCATGGCAGCTTCGGAACGACGACGGCGAGTTGCAGCCTCATGGACTGCTCGCCGAGCATGATGATCAAGGCCATGGCCGACGGCTCTTTCACTGGCTGCTGGTGACGCGACGCGTCCAGAGCGGCGCGGGGTCGATCATCAGTGAACTGCCGAAGTCCATACTTGAAATTGTCGACGCCACATCCTTCAGAGCCGCCAGCGGAGCCGAGCCGCTAGATCCCGACGAATCCGATCTGATCGCTCGCGTGGTGCTCGTGCAGCGCTCACCGGTGGCATCAGGAGCCGCAAGCATCTGGGAACGCTTGTTCCCCAGGCCGAATTCAGACGGTGTGGAGGTCGACGCCGAGCTGCGCATCATTGGCATCAGTCGCAAGCTGACCGGCCAATGACGCAAGTCCACACCGCCGATCGCCGACCATCCTCACGACAGCTGCGGTGGGTCCACGCCCATCGCGGCAAGCCGGATTGAGTCCAAGGGCGACCATGGAGCGCACAAGATCGAGTGGGTGACGCTCGAAGCGACATCACGGCAAAGTCACAGCCAGATGGCGCGCCCGGCGGGATTCGAACCCACGACCCCTGCCTTCGGAGACCAGAAAATACCCTTTGCGACTCAATCACTTGCAAATAAGTATCTGTTTCTTCTTCCCGTTGGTTCCAGCAGTGACCGCAGACGTTTACCATCTCGCGGGAACATTGCGGGAATGCAGGAAGAGAAGATGGCCAACAAAGACCTGACCGGTACCGACATTGAGCGCGCGCTGCCGGCAGCAAAAGCCTACCGGCTGGCGGACCGCAAGGTACCCGAACTAAAGGTTCGCGTCCAACCGACGGGACGCAAACTCTTTGAACTGCGCTATGGCCCGCGCCAATCCAAGAGCATCATTTTGGGACGGCATCCTGGAATGACGCTAGAGGCCGCTCGTGCTTCTGCAAGGCGCACTTTGGTGGAGATCTCGGAATTGGGCGCACCCAAGGCGATATCCGCACGCGATGAGGCTCAGGCGCGCGCCACAGGCCAGACCATTCGGACACTTGAGGAATTCATCGAGCACCGGCTTGAAGACCATCTTTCAGTTCACAACAAGAGCGGCACTGCTACGCTTGCAAGGCTCAAGTCAACTTGGTCTGCGCTGATGGACAAGCCCATGGGCGAAATAACGGCCGACGAAGTGCAGTTGCACACGACCGCACGTCGAAAGGCCGGCGTGAGCGTCGCTACCACCAACCGTGACTTGGTCGTGCTGAAGTCAGCCCTGTCCCGAGCCCTCGAGTGGGGGCTGATCGACAGTCATCCACTTGCGAAGGTGAAGCCTTCCAAGGATCAACACTCTGGAGTGGTGAGATACCTCGGCTCGGAGGATGCGGGCGAAGAAAAGCGCCTTCGCGACGCACTGGCGAAACGTGACGCTGAGGCAATCGAGGCGCGAACCAGAACCGTTGCTGGCGGGCGCGCGCAGCATGACAAGCTCACTGTCATTCCGGCCGACGGTTTCGCGGACCACCTGACACCCATGGTGATCGTGGCCATGAATACCGGCCTACGCCGAGGCGAGCTCACCAAATTGATCTGGTCGGACGTCGATCTCGAGCGCAAGCTGGTAACCGTTCGAGCCGGCTATGCGAAATCCGGAACCGCAAGGCATGTACCGCTGAATTCCGAGGCTGTCTCCGTGCTCCAGCGCTGGAAGAAGCAGAAGCCGACCGGCCGCGTTTTTGAGGTCGTGAGCATCAAGACGGCTTGGGCGAGCCTGATGGTGACCGCTAAGATCACTGCGTTTCGGTTCCATGACCTGCGTCACCATTTCGCGAGCAAGCTAGTCCAGGCCGGAGTGCCGCTGAACACGGTCAGGGCGCTGCTTGGACATGCCGATCTCACGATGACGCTGCGGTATGCGCACCTTGCGCCGAGAGACACAGCTGCGGCGGTCGAACTATTGGTTCCAGCGCATGCTGACATGTCGAACGGCACGCTCCCGCCACCCACTTAATTGGGCCGATTTTGACCAAAGAGTACATCCCGGATCGTTGGCATTCCGGGTTCCAAGCCGTCAGCATGTTCGCGGCAGAAACTCGCCGCGGCTGGCAGAAGTTGCTCGATAGACATCTTCGAATACCCGGGCGGTTTAATGCCAAGATCTGCGCAGAGCGGATGCCGATTTCCCACTGTCTGCAGCCGGGTAAGCTCCATTGCCCCGGCATCTCTCAAGAGCTTTGGCCAAGCCCACGCAATAATCTCATCCCAGTTTTTCTCAAGATCTGCGGACGCTGGCGTACCGTCGACTCGAGATTGCAGAAATTGATGCTCCATCGACTGCGTAACCAACACGCACGCGTGCCGCTCTTCGAAGGACACAAGGGTCGGGTTTGAGTAGAAAAGCGACAAGACCCGCTTCCAACCCTGGTAGTTGTCCCAAGCCTCAGAGAGCACCGTCCACAGCGATGCTGCTTCAGGCTCATGATCTCCTTTCGTGCTGACCAATGCGTACTGAAGCGCCCACTCGACAGCTTGGTTCAGCGACCGATTTTGGAGCCGAGCAAGCAGTTCTAACCCAAAACTCAACTTCGGCGACATGCGGATCGTGAGCGCATGTAGCGCCTTGGAGTTCGCGCTCGACGTCTTGCTTGCCTTTCTTCCTGCGTTCGTCGCCTTCGATCTACCCATACCGTTGCCCTTGGCACCGTTTGCACTTACTGAATCTTGTGATTCTCTCATCTTGTGTAGCTCCCTGACCAGTTCCCGCGCAGGGGGATCTTCTAAGCCAAGATTGAAGCCCAGCGTAGCGCCCGCAAGACAAGGCTAAGTCTGAGGCCGGCGTGCAGATCATCTGAATCACCGGCGCTCACAACCGCTCCGTGACCTCCGATTCACGCAGTACTAGCGACGCCACCCAATCCAGCTCCAGCGCACCCGCCCGCGGCTTGCTTGGCCACAAAGCCCGCGGACACGTCCATCGTCAGAGCCACGATCGACCGAAATCATTGGCCAGGACAAGCCAATATTCGCCGCTTGCACGCGCGAAAGCTTACGCATACACTGGGACACGGTTCACATGCACCTAGTGCACCGCGTGTTGGTATAGAACCGTAATGACTAACCGTCGACCCAAAGGAGCCCCAGATGACCAGCAAGAAAGATCCGGCTAGCAATGAGCGCCTTGCAATCCCCCTATCGCAAGGCGCGCAAATGATCGGAATCGGCCTCAGCTATGCCTACCGACTGATCGAACTGGGGCAGTTACAGTCGTTCAAAATTGGTCGGCGCCGGATGGTCACGCGGGAGGCGTTGGCCTCCTATGTCGCCGCGCAGGTCGCCGAAGCTGGCGGGCGAAGACGCGCATTGAAGCAATG
>JACKOW010000018.1 GCA_024234055.1 Rhodanobacteraceae bacterium | reverse complement strand
CCAGCCAGTCGCTGGCCACAGCCAGATCGGCGCGAGCGATTTCGGGCGTGGCAGTTTCGTTGAGCCGTGCGACCAGATCGAAGTTGTTGCTGCCGGGAGACGTCGGTGCCCAAGGTGCAAAAGGGGTGATCGGCGCCCAGATCTCGATGCCGGATTCGGTGATGTCCGTAGCGGCACTGGCCACACCCACGACCTCGGCGCTGACGCCGGACAGCCGCATTCGGGTGCCGATCACGTTCGGATTCGCCGACAAGGCCTGGCGCCAGTAGGATTCAGCCAACACCACCACCGGTGCGGCGCCTGCGCGGTCATCTTCGGCACGCAGGAGTCGGCCGAGTCGCGGCGGCAGGCCGATGACGCGAAAGTACTCCGACTCGACCAGCGCTCCGCGAATGCGCTGAGGTTGATCGGGGCCCACAAGATCCAGGGCGAAATCCGGCATGATGGCCGACAGGGCCTCGAATTGATGAACCCGGGCCCTCAAATCCACGGCGTCAGGCAAACTCAGATTGGCGGCCGTAGTGCCGGCGCGGTGGACGGCGACGATGCGTTCGCCTGCCGGGAGCGGCAGAGGCTTGAGCAGCACGGCATCAACCAGGGCAAAGACGGTAGTGACACTGGCTATGCCCAGGGCGAAGGTCAGGATGATGCCGATCGCATAGCGCGGTTGGCGGCGCAGTGTGCGCGAGGTGTCACGTAGCTCAGCGATCCAGTCGCTCATGGGGCAGGGCTCAGCGAGTGCGGGCAGAGGGCACTCAGCAATACCCGTGCCAGCCGTCACGCGCGCCAGGGTTCTGCCGTGTGCCGTCAGACCAGTTGGGTAGCAACAGGCAGTGAGGGCTGGCGGTACGAGGCTTCTGGCGGCAAAGGCATGCAGCTTGACGGGTGAGCAACTGCCTGACCGTTGGCGGCTTCAATTTCCCGCCGCAGGAAACGCTATCGCGGCGCATGTCCGCTCTCGATCCATCCCGTGCCGAAATCGCACAGCGACGGCTGCCGCAGGTGCTGTTTGCCGTCGTCAACGATCAGGGCTGTGCGTCCCAGATTCCGCACGGGCCGGCTCTCCGACTTTGACCGTACATAGGCTCGTCAAATGTTGCAACGTGAACATCGCGTGACTGGCAAAGGCATACACTGCGCCGACTCATCCTGAATGTGGATGAGAACCGCCTTGCAGGATGACAGATCTGGGCCGCGCCATCGACCGATGCGCGGCCCAACTCGTATCTGGGCTTTCTGTCGGGGCACATACAGATCGATCTTGGGGGATTGAAATGCTTGAGTCGCGCGTGGCGCCTTTGTGTGTTGCGTTGGGGTTGTTGTTGTCTTCGTCGGCCGTTCTGGCTGGTGGATCGGATCAGACGGTGGTGCCTGCCGGCAGCGCAGCGCCTTCTGAGCAAGTGTCGGAAACGGATGACGCCAATGCGCGTCGCCGTGGCATGGAGACGTGGTGGTACGAAACGCCCTATGACGCCAAGTTTCGTCGCTTCATGAATCAGGCCGCGGCGCTGGAGCGCTCGCGCTATGCCAGTCGCATTCCCCAGGCCACGCTGGTTGATCCCAGCAACGGCAGTGCTTCGGTAGGTGCGGTGGTCGGCAATACCTGGACCAGCATCGGGCCCACGCGCGCCAACGTGGCCAAGAACGGCGGTACCTCGCTGAACGTCTCGGATTCGGGGCGACCGGTGTCGATCATTCCGCACCCCAGCGTGGCCGGCACGATCTACCTGGCCACGGCCGGCGGCGGCGTCTGGAAGACCACTGACGGTGGTTCCACCTGGGCGCCCAAGACCGAGGCGCTGGGCAGTCTGTCCGTCGGCTACATGGCGATGGATCCGAACAATGCCAACAAGCTCTTTCTGGGCCTCGGTGATGCCTTCGATGGCACTGGTATCGGCCTTTACGTGAGCAGTGACGGTGCCAATTCCTGGAGTGGGCCGGTCTACATCGGTGATTCCACCGTGACCAACAAGATCATGGTGGCGCCTGGCAACAGTCAGATCGTGATCGCGGCGACCGATCTCGGATTGTTCCGCAGCGTTGACGGTGGCGCCAGTTGGACCGCGGTCAGCCTGGCCACCGGCTTTGCCGACACGCCTTACGCCTGGGATATCGCCTTCACCGGCGGCAGCAGCTTTGCGGCCTCGATAGAAGCGACGCACGCCGCCACCAGTGGCACGACCAACGGGCAGGTCTGGACCTCCAGCAACAATGGTGCGAGTTGGACCCGCGCCAGCGGGCCAACTGCCACGGGTGGCGTCGGTCGAATTTCGCTGGCCGCAGCACCGAGCGCGCCGACCACCGTCTATGCCATGGCGGCCAAGCCCAATGCCACCAGTTCCAGTGATCTGGCCGATCTGTTCAAGTCCGGCAATGGGGGCGCGAGTTGGAGTGCGATGGGCGCGACGGCACGCAAGATCAAGTACTCCAACAGCAATACCGAAAGTGGCGCGCCGGCAACGGTGCTGAACGGGCAGGGCTGGTACAACCACATGCTGATCGTGGATCGCAGCAATCCCAATGTCTTCTATTTTGGTGGCGCGCTGCTGATGGCGAAGGCCACGGTATCGGGTTCCACGGCGACCTACACCCAGCTGAGCAACTGGCTGGCCCAGTTCAGCCTGCCGTACATCCACGCCGATTTTCATACGGCGGCCTTCGACTCCACCGGTACCCTCTATGTCGGCACCGATGGCGGCATCTTCAAATCCACCAACACCGGCTACACCGCCTGGACGTCCAGTCTCAACGTCGGCATTACCTCGCATCTGATCTATTCGGTCGGGTCTTCCACTGCCAATCGCGATGCCGTGGTCGGTGGCTTCCAGGACAACGGCACGCGGGTACGCGTGGCCGCCACTTCCACCTTTGATCAGTACATCGGTGGCGATGGATTTGGCTCGGATGTCAACCAGACCAATGCCAGCCTGATGCTCGGTAGCCTCTACTACACGCGCATCTACAAGAGCACCAATGGCGGCACCACTTTTGCCAGCGCCAGTACTGGCATCACCGAGTCCAACAACTCCAGCAGTGCGCCCTTCAACACCCACATCGAGCGTTGGACCGGCGATGCCAGCGGCAACACGGTGTACACGCACGTGAACCTGAAGGTGTACAAATCGACCAACTACGCTGGCAGCTGGACGGCTCTGGGCACCAGCGGTCTGCCAACGACCAGTTTCGCCATCCGCAATATCGGCATTGCCCACAGCAATTCCAATGTGGTGGGCATTGCTGCGAGTGGTGGCCGGGTATACCTGAGCAACAACGGCGGCAGCAGCTGGACTCAGTCCGGGGCCCTGCCGAACAATGCGCTGAGCATCTCCGACGTGTACTTCGATCGCGGCAATCCGAACACGGTCTACGTCTCGTCGGTGGCACCGGATGCGACCGCCACGCATCTGTGGAAGTCGACCAATTTCGGCAGCAGCTGGACGGCGATCGATGGCAGTGGCTTTCCGACCGGCGTACCGGTCAACACCGTGACCGCCGATCCGAGTGCGCCGAACACGTTGTTTGCGGCGACTCACCTGGGCGTCTACAGCTCGACCGATGCCGGCGCCACCTGGACTCGTTTCGGCAATGCCTTGCCGCTGGTCAACGTCACCGATTTCTACGTCTCGGCGGATGCCTCGCTGATGCGGGCCTCGACCTTCGGTCGCGGCATCTGGGAACTGGTGCCCTGAGCTGAACCCTCGCAGCCACGAACCTGTGCCGCGCTTTGCGGCACAGGTTTGCCGGGCTGACAAACGAGGCAAGCCCGCAGCATCTGCGTTCTAATAAGGGTATCGCCAGACCCTGGATTGGCCATGCGCCGATTGCTGTTCGCTGCCCTGTTGCTGATCTCCTTGCCGCTCCGGGCCGAGGTCGAGGCCGGCCTCTGGTATGACCGCTACCGCAACGGGCATGGCCTGGACCTGCACCGCGCCGGGCCCTTGCTGTTCGGCACTTTCTATACCTTCACCAGCACTGGTGCGTCCGAGTGGCTGTGGCTGCAGTCGGAGGATCTGGACGCGCCCAGCAGTGCGCTGACGCGCTTCCGGCAGGTGCCGGGCGGCGTCGCCGGCAGTCCGGCCGGCCAGATCTCGCTGACACCCACCAGCAGCTGCGCCGATGGTTTGCCACGCGAAGGCGCGCCGAGCTTGCTGCGCATGGATTTCAATATCGGCAACTATGCCGCGTCCTGGTGTCTGGAGCCCTTGTTGCCGCCTGATCGGCCGGCAATGGATGTGCTATCCGGGGTCTGGTACGCAGCCGATGATTCCGGCTGGGGCATCGCCACCCACGCCTTCCATGGCGCCAATGGTGTGACCACCCAGTTTCGGCTGCTCTACGCCTACGATGGTGACGGCAATCCGCGCTGGAGCTTTGCCATCGACAACGGCGACGCGCTGACCCAGCAGCAGACCTGGTATCTGGCCTTTGTCGAGTGCACCGGTTGCCCGATCTCGCCGCCGCTGACACACGCGATCGGAACGTCCACCCTGACGCTCACCGAGCCGCTGGCGACGGCCGATGGCCTGCGCAATCGCATCGATGTGTCGGTGCAGTTTGAAAGCTCGGCGCCGTTTCAGCGAGAGCGAACGCTGTCCTTGCTGTCGGATCCGCTGCGCGTGCGCGCGGGTGCTGCGACACGGGAGGGACCGGTGGCGGGCGCAATTCTGGCCGACGGCATCGAGGTCTTCCGCAACATTCCCTATGCCCAGCCGCCGACCGGCGCACTGCGCTGGCGTGCACCGCAAACGCCAGCGCCGCGCAGTGAGCTGCGCTCAGCCCAGTCTTTCGGCCTGGCCTGCCCGCAGCGCAATCTGGCGCAGGAAAATCAGAGCGAAGACTGCCTGCAGCTCAATGTCTGGCGGCCGCCGGCACCCGGTCCGCATCCGGTCATGGTCTGGATCCACGGCGGCGGCTTCATCGAAGGCTCGGCCGTGCAGCAGTACGAGGGCAGGACGCTATATGACGGTGCCGTGCTGGCGGCGAGGAATACTGTCTTCGTCAGTCTCAACTACCGATTGGGTGCGCTGGGCTTCATGGCCCAGCGTGATCTGCTCGGCGAATCCCCGGATCAGCCGCAGAGCGGAAATTACGGGCTGCTGGATCAGATCGCGGCGCTGCAATGGGTGCATGACAACATCGCCGCCTTCGGTGGCGATCCGGATCGCGTGACGCTGTTTGGCGAATCGGCTGGGGGCATCAGTACCTGTGCGCTGCTGGCGGCGCCGGCTGCTCGCGGATTGTTCCATCGCGCCATCATTCAGAGCGGGATCTGCGACTGGCAGCTGCGCACCCTGGAGCAGGGCCTGCAGCAGGGTGATCTGACCGTCACCGCCGTCGGCTGCGAAGCGGCAGCCGATCGCGCGAGCTGCCTGCGCGGGCTTGCCGCCAGCGATCTGGTCTTCGGCGAGGCCTGGGGACCGCTGCAGGACGGTTTCGTACTGACTCAGTCGCCCGGACGCGCACTCGCAGAAGGCACGGCGGCTCAGCTGCCACTGCTGATCGGAGTCACCGACGATGAAAGTAGCTCACTGGTGCCGAGTGCTCAGCAGCCGACCACTGCAACCGAGTATCAAACCACCGTCCAGACTCTGTTTCCGACCATCAGTGCCCAGGTGCTGCAGCAGTATCCGCTGGCCAACTATCCAAGCCCCGAGCGCGCCTGGCTGGATCTGCTCGACGACCGCTGGTTCACCTGCACGGCACGCCGCGCTGCGGCCGATCATGCGGCGAACGGCAATGCCGTCTATCACTATGTGCTGAGCGAGATCCTGCCGGACATGCCCACGCTGGAATCCTTCCATGGCCTGGATGTGCTGCTGCTCTTCGCCGCGCGCAATGATCCCGGCGGTTCGGAATTCCGCGCCGGCGAGCGCCTGCGCGGTGCCTGGGTCGATTTCGCCTATGGCCGCGAGCCTGGCCTCAGTGAACGCCTGCTGTGGCCGCCCTACCAGTCCGGCAGTCGCCAGTCGCTGGAGATCAATGGCGGCAACAGCAACCTCATCGACGACTACCACGGTGCTGCCTGCCAGTTCTGGGCGCAGTTCGGGACCCTGTGACTCGGTAGGAGCGACCTTGCGTCGCGACCAGCGGAGACCTGTCTCTGAGGCAGGCCGTACCCAAGAGCTCAACGCAGAGAACGCTGAGGTCCGCAGAAAACGCAGAGAGAAGCCGTTCTGATCGATCCCGCTTCTCTGCCTTCTTTGCGTTCTCAGCGCCCCTCTGCGTTCTCCGCGTTCCGCTTCTGACCGCACTCCGCTGCAGTACCCGATGGTCGGCGATCCGCTTCTGACTGCACTCCGCTGCAGTACCCCTACCGTGGCGATGGCGAGCGACACGGCAATCGCGACGCGAGGTCGCTCCTACATTGGGATGGACTGTGGGAGCGGCCTCTGGCCGCGATCGCTGCCCGCGCCGCGAAGTCGCAGCAAGTAGCCCGGGTAAGCCGAAGGCGCACCCGGGAGGGCGCCGCCCAAGAGCCCCGGGTGCGCTGCGCTTACCCGGGCTACGATCGAGCCACAACCGTCCAGACAAGTCTGGACCTACAAGAGCCCGAAGCACCTAGCCTTTGCCGTGCCCCGTGCCCCGTGCCCCGTTTCCCTGTCCCTCAAACCACCTCAAACAAGCCAGCCGCGCCCTGGCCGCCGCCGATGCACATGGTCACCACCACGTGTTTGGCACCGCGACGCTTGCCTTCGATCAGGGCATGGCCGACGAGACGGGCGCCGGATACGCCGTAGGGATGGCCGACGGCAATGGCGCCGCCGTTGACGTTGAGTCTGTCCATCGGAATGCCCAGTCGGTCGGCGCAATACAGCACCTGGACGGCAAAGGCTTCGTTGAGTTCCCACAGATCGATGTCGGCGACGGTCAAGCCGGCGCGGGCGAGCAGCTTGGGCACGGCGAATACCGGTCCGATGCCCATCTCCTCCGGCTCGCAACCGGCAACGGCAAAGCCCTTGAAGATGCCCAGTGGGGTGAGATTGCGCTGCTCGGCGAGTTTGGCGTTCATCACCACCACGCTGCTGCTGCCATCGGAATACTGGCTGGCATTGCCGGCAGTGATGACGCCGCCGGGCACGGCCGAGCGGATACCGCGCACGCCCTCGAGGGTGGTGTCGGGGCGTATGCCTTCGTCGGCGGCAATGGTCACTTCGCGTGAGAGCAACTGACCACTGGCCTTGTCGGCCACGCCCATGGTCACGGTCATCGGCACGATCTCGTCATTGAAGCGCCCCGCCGCTTGCGCCGCTGCCGCCAGTTGCTGGCTGCGCACGCCGTACTGATCCTGGCGTTCCTTGTCGACCGAGTAGCGCTTGGCCACCAGTTCGGCGGTCTGCAGCATCGGCCAGTACAGCTCCGGCTTGTGCTGCGCCAGCCAGGGATCGCTGAGCATGTTCTGGTTCATCACCGCCTGTACGCAGGAGATGCTCTCGACGCCGCCAGCGACAAAGATGTCGCCTTCGCCGGCAATGACGCGCTGCGCCGCCAGTGCAATGGTCTGCAGACCGCTGGAGCAGAAGCGGTTGATGGTCATGCCTGGCACGGTCACCGGACAGCCCGCGCGCAGGGCGATCTGACGGGCGATGTTGACGCCGGTGGCGCCCTCGGGATTGGCGCAGCCCATCAGTACATCTTCAACCTCGGCCGGCTCGATGCCGGCGCGGGCGATGGCGTGCTGCACGCTGTGGGCGCCAAGAGTGGCGCCATGGGTCATGTTGAAAGTGCCTTTCCAGCTCTTGGCGAGGCCGGTGCGCGCGGTGGAAACGATCACTGCGTTGTTCATGGCTTTCTCTCGCTCGAATCAGGTCAGGGATTTGCCGCTGGCGACCAGGTCGACCAGCAGGGGGGCGGGTTCCCAGGCGCCAGCCTGGCGATTGGTGCTGTCGGCAGCGGCGTAGCGACGCATCGCCCGCAGCACATTCCACAATCCGATTTCATCGGCATAACGCATCGGTCCGCCGCGGTAGGGCGGGAAGCCGTAGCCGGTCAGATAGACCATGTCGATGTCGCTGGCCTTGCTGGCGATGCCGTCGCTCAGGATCTTCGCGCCCTCGTTGACCAGCGCGTAGACCAGGCGTTCGACAATTTCCTCGTCGCTGATCTGGCGACGTTCGATGCCCAGCGCCTGTGATTCGGCGATCACCAGTTCATCGACCAGCGTGCTCGGATAGGCCTTGCGGTCGCCCGCCTTGTAGTCGTACCAGCCGGCGCCGGTTTTCTGGCCGAAGCGACCGGTCTCGCACAAACGATCAAAGACCTTCGGGTAGCTGAGTTCGGGCTGTTCGATGGCGCGCCGTTTGCGGATGGCCCAGCCGATGTCATTGCCGGCCAGGTCGCTCATGCGGAAGGGGCCCATGGCCATGCCGAAGCGTTCCATGGCGGCATCGATCTGCGCCGGCAGCGCGCCTTCTTCCAGCAGGAACCCGGCCTGTCGGCTGTATTGCTCGATCATGCGGTTGCCGATGAAGCCGTCGCAGACGCCCGAGACCACGGCGGTCTTGCGAATGCGCTTGGCCACCTTCATGGCCGTGGCCAGCACCTCCTTCGCCGTGAGCTTGCCGCGCACCACTTCCAGCAGCGGCATGATGTTGGCGGGGCTGAAGAAATGCAGTCCGATGACGTCCTGCGGACGCGCAGTGAAGCTGGCAATCGTGTCGACATTCAGCGTCGAGGTGTTGCTGGCAAGGATTGCGCCGCCCTTGGCCACCGCATCCAGTTGCTTGAACACCTTCTCCTTGACGCCGATGTCCTCGTACACCGCTTCGATGATCAGATCGCAATCAGCCAGCGCAGCGTAGTCCAGCGTGGGGGTCAGCAGACTCAGTCGCTTCGCCAGCTTGTCGGGTGTGAGCTTGCCCTTCTTGAGGCTGCTTTCGTAGTTCCTGGTAACCGTGGCGATACCCCGATCGAGCGCTTCCTGAGCCGTTTCCAGGATGACCACCGGCAGGCCGGCATTGAGAAAGTTCATGGCAATGCCGCCACCCATGGTGCCGGCGCCGATGACGCCGACCTTGCTGACCTCGCGGGTCGGAGTGGATTCCGGCACATCGGGAATCTTGGCGGCCGCACGTTCGCCGAAGAAGGCGTGACGCAGCGCCCGCGATTCGGGCGTCATCATCAGCGCGGCAAAGGCCTCGCGTTCGATCTTGATGCCCTCGTCGAAACGCTTGCGCGCGGCGGCTTCCACGCAATCGACGCAGCGCTGCGGCGCCGGATAGTCCTTGGCCATGGCGCCGACCGTGAGGCGGGCGAAGGCGATGAAAGCCTCTGCGTTGTCATGCTTGACCCGCAGATCGCGCAAGCGCGGCAGCGGCGCGCCGACCTTGGACTGGGCAAAGGCAATCGCCGCATCCAGCAGATCGCCATCGACGATCTGGTCGAACAGACGCTGGCCGGGAATAGCCGCCAGCAACTCGCTGGCCACGGGATTGCCCGATACGATCATGTTCATCGCCGGCTCCAGACCAATGGCGCGCGGCAGTCGCTGGGTGCCGCCGGCACCGGGAACCAGACCGATCTTGACCTCCGGCAGCGCAACCTGCGTGCCGCGCGCCGCGATGCGGTAATGGCAGCCCAGCGCCAGCTCCAGACCACCGCCCATGCACACGCCATGGACCGCGATCACCACCGGCTTGGTGCTCTGTTCGACCGCCAGAATCAAGGACAGCAGATTGGGTTCCGCCAAGGCCGCCGGCGTGCCGAATTCCTTGATGTCGGCACCGCCGCAGAAGGACTTGCCGGCGCCGTTGATGACGATCGCGTCGATCGTCGGATCGGCCAGCGCGCGATCCAGGCCCGCGGCCAGCGCAGTCCGGGTGTCGAAACCCAGCCCGTTCACCGGCGGATTGTTCAGCGTCAGCACCGCGACCTTGTCGCGGGCAGTGTACTCAGTGGTCATGACAAGCTCCGGTCAGATTGGAGTGTGGTTGTAGCGCTCTTCGGGATCGCCGAGTTGCACTCGGCGCTTTGGCGGTCGTCGATGCAGCCCTGTCTGGACCTTCTCGATCCTTGCGGCTCGGATGTCACGTAGCCCGCTGCGCGGCCAACGTGACCTACATTGCGGGCAAGCTTGTGCGCCGGGTTGCTAGCCATTCCGCCCCTCCACCCGCCCCGACAGCAGCAGTTCGATGGCCAGTCCGGCATCGCCGACATCGATCTGCTGATCGCTGATGACCTTGGCGTAGATGAAGGATTCGCACAGGCGCACGATCAGGTAGGCGAGGGTGTCGACCTTGAGCGGCAGCGTCAGCGCGCCGCGCGCTTCTTCCGCCTGCAGCAGTTCGCGCACGCGCTCGATGCTGCGCCCTTGCACCGGGCCGATCTTGCTGGTCAGCAGGCGCAGTGCGTATTCAGGGTCCTGACGCACGAACTGGCGCAGCGGGCGGAAGTTGACGATCGCCCGCACCGCATGTTCGCAGATGGCAGCGACCCGCTGAGCCCCCTGGCCTGTGGCCTGGCTGGCGGCCTCGGTCATCAGCGTTTCGCACATCGACCAAAGGATCTCGCCCAGCAGCAGATCGCGGCTGCCGACCCAGCGGAAAGCCGTCGCCCGTCCGATCTTCAGGCGCTCGGCCAAGGCGCCGATGTCGATGCGTTCGCCCGACAGCCATAGACGCTTGGCCAGCTGGAACAAGTCCAGCGGCGTCGCCTTCGGTGCTGCTGGTTCGCGCAGCGCTTTGGCCAGCCGGGTAGGGCGTGCGGCCCTGGTCATGGGAACGCGCGCTGTTGTAGGTCACGTTGTCCGCGCAGCGGACTACGTGACAAGGTGAAGCCGCGGTCAGGATTCGAGTTTGGCTCCAGTCCTGGAGTCCAGCCTGTCGTCACGTAGACCGCGCTGCGGTCAACGTGACCTGGCAGAGGAGGTGAAGCGGCGCCAGAAATTGACGTTTTACGTTTCACGTTTCACTCCTGTAGTACCGGGCTAGCCTGCGTCACGTAGACCGCTGCGCGGTCAACGTGACCTAAGAAAGGCAGCGGCGTCCCGTCACATCATAGTCATTCGTCGCACTTGACGCTAGATGAGTCGACTTGCAAGAATGACTCATCACTGCAGGAGTCACCATGAGCGCCAGCCCGCTGACCGATCGCCGCCATCTCGATTTCACGCTGTACGAATTGTTGGGCGTCGAGCGCCTGACGAGCTATCCGCGCTTCGCCGAGCACAGTCGCGATACCTTCGACGCCGCCATCGACCTGGCGCACCAGATCGCGGTGGAGAAATTCCTGCCGCACAACCGCAAGGGCGATCTCAACGAGCCGCGCATGGTCGATGGCAAGGTCGAGCTGATCCCGGAAATCGCCGAGGCCATGGAGGCTTTCAATAGTGCCGGTTTCTGCGCGGCGCTGGCCGACTACGAGCAGGGCGGCATGCAGCTGCCTTTCGTGGTCACTCAAGCCTGTGATTCGCTGTTCTCGGCCGCCAATGCCGGCACCATCGCCTATCCGGCGCTGGCCCGCGCCGCCGCCAATTTGCTGGCGGTGTACGGCAGCGACGATCAGAAGCGTCGATACATGCAGCCGATCATCGAAGGTCGCTATTACGGCACCATGTGCCTGTCCGAGCCGCAGGCCGGTTCATCGCTGTCGGACATCAAGACCCGCGCCATTCCCCAGGCAGATGGCAGCTACCGCATCGTCGGCGCCAAGATGTGGATCTCTGCCGGCGACCACGAACTGGGCGAGAACATCGTGCATCTGTTGCTGGCCAAGATCGACGGCGCACCAGCTGGCGTGCGCGGCATCAGTCTGTTCATCGTGCCGCGTTGGCGAGTCAATGCCGACGGCAGTCGCGGTGAGCGCAATGATGTGCGGCTGGCGGGTCTCAATCACAAGATGGGTCAGCGCGGCAGCGTCAACACCTTCCTCAAGTTCGGCGAGAACGAGGACTGCCACGCCGAGCTGGTCGGCAAGCCGCATCATGGCCTCGGCTACATGTTCCACATGATGAACGAGGAGCGTATCGGTGTCGGCATGGGCGCGGTGCAGCAGGGCTCGGTGGGCTATCAGTACTCGTTGAAGTACGCCCGTGAGCGCCGCCAGGGACGGCACCCGGATCAGAAGGACCCGACGACTCCGCCGGTGACGCTGATCGAGCACGCCGACATCCGGCGCATGCTGCTGATGCAGAAGTGCTACATCGAAGGCGCCCAGGTGCTGGGCTTCTACGCCTCGATGCTGGTCGATCACGCGCTGGACAGCGACGAGGCCCTGCGCCGCGAGAGCCATCAGCTGCTGGAGCTGCTAACGCCGATCATCAAGGCCTGGGGCTCGGATTACGCGCTCAAGGCCAACGAGCTGGCGATCCAGATCCTCGGCGGCTATGGCTACACCCGCGACTATCCGGTCGAACAGTGCTATCGCGACAACCGCATCAATCCCATCCACGAAGGCACCAACGGCATCCAGGCGCTGGATCTGCTGGGACGCAAGGCGATGATGGATGGCGGCGCTGCCCTCAAGCTGCTGCTGGGAAAGGTCGCCGCCACTTGCGCCGAGGCGGCGAAGATCGAATCCCTGCAACCCTTGGCGGCACAGTTGGGCGCTGCCGCAGAACTGGCCGGCAAGACCAGCCGCATCGCCGGCCAGCGCATGGCTGCAGGCGAGGTCCGCCAGGTGCTGGCCAATGCCCAGCATTACATGACCTTGCTGGGACACTTGAGCATCGCTTGGGTCTGGCTGTGGCAGGCCACCATCGCCGCCCGCGCGCTGCCCAGCGCCAATGCCATCGACCAGCCCTTCTACGAGGGCAAGCTGCAGGCCTGTCGCTTCTTCTATGCCACCGAGCTGCCGCTGATCGAACACGCCGCAAAGCTGGTGAGTCAGGTCGATGACACGGCGTTTGCGATGCGCGATGAGTGGTTCTAGCGTCGACTCCTGTCGTAGGTCACGTTGCCCGCACGGCGGGCTACGTGACGGCGGGTTTGCCGCAAGCAGGGGTGAAATGTGAATCCTCAGAGGAGCAGTAAAACGTAAAACGTAAAACGTAAAACGTAAAACGTCAATTGAAAAGCTGGGGACTCTCTGAACAAGTCGTCATTCCCGCTTGCGCGGGAATGACGGTCCAGACGCCTTCGGAGCATGCGTCGAGAGCCGCGCTTTCAAAGTTGACGTTTTACGTTTTACGTTTCACTCGGGCGCCAGGGAGCCGCGTTCATGCACTGCCCGTCCGAGCATCCGACCCCCACCAACCCCAAGGACCCACACCATGAAAGCCAACCTCTGTGAACAATGGGGCGGACCAGAAACGCTGTTGCTCAAGGATATCGACCTGCCTGAACCCGGTCCGCGGCAGGTGCGGATCAAGGTCGCCGCTGCCGGGGTCAACTTCCCGGATGTGCTGATCATCCAGAAGAAGTATCAGATGCAGCCGCAGCTGCCGTTCTCGCCGGGCGCGGAGATCGCGGGCATGATCAGCGCAGTGGGCAGCGAGGTATCCGGCCTGAAGGTCGGCATGCCAGTCGCGGCGCTCTGCGGGATCGGTGGTTTCGCCGAGGAATGCGTGGTCGATGCGGCTCTGTGCATGCCGCTGCCGCCCGGCGTGCCGATGGCGCTGGCCGCCAGTCTGGTGCTGGCCTATGGCACCAGCTGGCATGCGCTGCGCGATCGTGCGGCGCTTGAGGCTGGAGAAACGGTGCTGGTGCTGGGTGCGGCCGGCGGCGTCGGACTGGCGGCGGTGGAGATCGCCAAGGCGATCGGTGCCAAGGTGATCGCTGCTGCGAGCACACCGGAAAAGCTGGCCGTGTGTCGCGAGCATGGTGCCGATGAAGTGATCGACTACACCCAGGAGGATCTGCGCGAGCGTCTCAAGGCGTTGACCGCCGGCAAGGGGGTCGATGTGGTCTTCGATCCGGTCGGCGGTGCCTACACCGAGGCCGCTTTTCGCTCCATTGCCTGGCGCGGCCGCCATCTGGTGATCGGCTTTGCCGATGGCAATGTGCCCGCACTGCCCTTGAATCTGCCCTTGCTCAAGGGCGCTTCGCTGGTCGGGGTGTTCTGGGGTGAGTTTGCCAAGCGCGAACCCAAGGCCAATGCCGCCGGCGTGCAGGAACTGCTGGGCTGGATAGCCCAGGGTCAGCTCAAGCCGCTGGTCTCGAAGACCTACACGCTCGCCGATGCACCGCAGGCGCTGATCGACATGGCTGCGCGCGAGGTCGTGGGAAAGGTGGTGGTGGTGCCTTGAGGGCGTTGTCGGTTGTCGGTCAGGAGCGGGGCAGGGGGCAGGGGAGAAGCCCGTGAGCCGGCGCCTTGAGGAGGGCTGAGCGCCTGCTCGGGCTGGGTGTGAAGTAGCGCGGCTCTGGCGCGCGGTTGGAATGGTATGCGCCCTTCGTTAGTTCGCGCTTGCAGCCGCGGCTCGGTAGACCGAAAAGCGCCGGGCGCCTCGCGTATGTGATCTTGGGGCTTGAGCAAAGGACGTCGACGCGAAGGACCCGGCCTACAAGAGCCTACGCTGCTTCGAACCTGCGCTTCTGGATTGCTTCCTGAGCGCCTGCTTGGGCTGGGTGGCGATCATGAAGTAGCGCGGCTCCGGCGCGCGGTTGGTCAGGATTGCGCCTTGCGTTAGTTCGCGCCGGCGGCCGCGTGGCCCCGGTCCAAGCCTTGTAGGGCAGACGCGTCAGGACGCTTCTTCAACACTGCGCCAAAAGCGTCCAGACAAGTCTGGACCTACACTGGACCAACAAGAGCCCCGAAGCCCGTAGCCTTTCCCGTGCCCCGTGCCCCGTGCCCCGTGCCCCGTGCCCCGTGCCCCGTGCCCCGTGCCCCGTGCCCCGCTCTTGCCCATCAACCATCAACCGACAACCCGCTCTCAAGGCGGCGACACCAGCTTCTGCCGCCAGGCCCACACGGCGGCCTGGGTGCGATCGGTGAGATCGAGTTTGCTGAGCAGATTGCCGACATGGGTCTTGACGGTGGCTTCGCCGATGCCCAGGCGTTCGGCGATGTTGAGATTGGACATGCCCTGGGCGATGAGCATCAGCACCTCACGTTCGCGGGTGCTGAGCTGGGCCAGGGGATCGGGTCTGGCGTCGTCGCGCAGCGTGCGCACCAGTCCGGCGGCGACCCGCGGGTGCAGCAGGGTTTCTCCCTTTGCTGCGCGCCTGACCGTGTCGACCAACTCGGCGCCGGCCACGTCCTTGAGCTGGTAGCTGACGGCGCCGGCGGCCAGTGCCGGGCGCACGGTGCTCTCATCGGTGCTGGAGGTCAGGATGACCACCTGGGTCCTGGGGCTGGCCGCGCGGATGGCGCTGGTGGCAGCGACACCATCGCCCCCAGGCATGACCATGTCGACCAGCGCGACATCGGGTAGCAGCTGACCTGCCAGTTCAGCGCCCAGGCTGGCATTGCCAGCCTCGCCGCAGACTTCGATATCCGGCTGCAACTCCAGATAGGCGCGCAGGCCCTGACGTACGACGGCATGATCATCCACCAGCAACACTCGAAGTTTCATCATCTCTCGCCTTGCTTCGACCCGACATCCATCGGAAATTCCTTCAGCGCCATTCTGGGATACCACACCAGGATCATTCCCCCAATTCAAAGATCAGGCTGACCTCGGTGCCGGCATCGTCCGGGCTGTTTACCACAAACTCGCCCATCGGCAGGGTGGCTGCGCGCTGGCGCATATTGGTCAGGCCCATGCCGAGGCGTGACTCGCGGGCGCCGCCGCGGCCGTTGTCGGCAATCTGCAGGCAGACTCGCTGAGCCTCGCGCCGCAGGCTCACCTGGATCGCACTGGCCGCACTGTGGCGCCAGGCGTTGGCGAGGGCCTCGTCTGCGATACGCAATACAGCTTCGGCGTGGGTGGGTGCGAGATTCAAGGTCTGCGGCAGTTCGGTGCTCACCTGCAAACCGCTGCGGCGCGAGAAATCGGCCAGTCGGCGCTGCAGCGCGGGAATCAGATCCTCGGCGGCACCGGCGTCTTCGCGCAGTTCGCGCAGCAGATCGGCCAGTTCGCGCTGGATTTCCTCGACCAGGGCATCGGCTTCGCTGAGACGTTGCTGCAGACGCTCGGGATCGGCACCGCTCTGCCGTGCCGCCGCGACTTGCAAGGACAGGGCGAAGACCTTCTGCTTGACCGTATCGTGCAGATCACGCGCCAGTCGGCGGCGCTCCTCCAGGGTGGCCAGCGTTGACCGGGTGGCGAAAAGCGCCTTGAGATCGGCCGCCATGCGGTTCAGATCCTGGGCCAGTTCGCCCAGTTCATCGCTGCTCTGATCGGCCAGATGCGGCGCGAAATCTCCCCGGGCCCAGGATTGCGCCGCGGCGCCAATCCGGGAGATCCGGGCCAGCACCCGACGGCGCATGAACCAGGCCGAGCCGAGCACGAAGACCACCAGATAGGCCACCGCGATCGGCCATTCGAAGCTTAGCCGGTCGGCCAGATGGCGCCATGGTGAAGGCACCGCCAGGTCCAGCACCAGCCACTCCTTGCGATCGGCCAGCGGCGCGGTCCAGCGCCGCATGATCATGCCCGCCTCCTGCGGCTCAGCCTGATCGGCCAACTCGGCCGGTTTCAGGCTGGCGGTGAAGGGATGCGGCGTCAGTTCCAGCAGCACATAAGCGGCCTTGGTGCCCAGGCTCTCTCGCGGGCGCTCCAGTTCCAGCACGAAACGTCGCAAGCGCTGCTCGACCTCGGGCGCGTCTATGCCGCGTGCCAGCGCGGCTTCGAACTGCAGCGCCTCGCGTTCGAGCACCAGCTGCACGCGGCCGTCATCAAGCTGACGCACGCAGCGCTGGAACTCGAAAGCCATGATCGACTGCTCCAGCAGCAACAGCGCCGGTATCGACAGCGCCACATAGAACAGCGTCAACTGCAGGCGCAAACCGCCACGACGCCAGTTCAGTGCTGCCATGTATCGCCTCCGCACGGGGATTACCCCATCATGCCCGCAGCGGGGGATCGACGCATCCGGTGCAGGTGGGGGCCAGAGTTGCCAGGGCTCATCCTTGAGGGGGATAGGGCCAGGTCAGTGCCGCTCAGGAACACAAATGCCATCGACTCGCGCGCGTGGCGACGCGAGGTCGGTCCCGCATCAGCAGGTCTGCTCCTGTAGGAGCGCCCTCGCAGCGCGACCGTGGTTCATCGGCATACGGCACCAGTCGACCTTCGCCCTGACTGGCGGGCAGAAGCTTCAACGCGGAGAACGCTGAGGGCCGCGGAGAACGCAGAGAAGAGCCTTGTTCGAAGACCGTTTTGCTTTGTCCATGTTCTCTGGGTCCCTCGGTGTTCTCTGCATTCCGCTGCCGGCAACAACACACCGCGATTCCCGATCTTCGCCTCCCCGGCGCGCCATAGCGGTCGCGACGCGAGGTCGCTCCTACTTCAGACCCACGGGTTGGGCGGACCTTTCGCGACGCAAGGTCGCTCCTGCCGAAACTACAACGCGCTCAGAACAGCAGGCTGGTCATGCGCCGGCGATAGTCTCCGACCAGTTCCTGATCGGGAACCAGGCGGAAGGCATCGATCAGCGCGCGGCGGCCAAGGTCGTCGTTGAACTTGCGATCGGTGCGCAGAATGGTCAGGAACTGGTCCATGCCGGCGGCGTACTGTCCGGCCAGCAGGAACAGCGCCCCCAACTGATAGCGGGCCAGCAGGTTGCGGCTGTCCTGGGCGATGGCGGTCTGCAGTTCGGCATCGCCTGGTGCATGTTCGATGGCCTGGATGAAGCTCAGGCGAGCCCGCGCCTTGCGGGCGGCATCGTGTTCCTGCGCCTCGGCGGGCAGCTGGTCGAGCAGGGCCACGGCTTCTTCCAGCGCGCCGGCGCGCAGCAAGGCATCGGCCAGTTCGGCCTTCAGCTCGGGCTTTTCCGGATGGGCTTCGATCTCGCTCTGCAGGGTATCGATGACGGTGGCCAGATCCTCGCTGTCCGGATCGATCCCGATATCTTCCTCGATGTCGGCTTCAGCCGGGGCCGCGCCCACATGCTTGGCCAGCAGGGCCCGGACCGCACCTTCAGGTTGCGCCCCCATGAAGCCATCCACCGGGCGGCCGTCCTTGAACAGTACGACGGTGGGCAGGCTGCGGATGCCGAAACTGCCGGCCAGCGCCATTTCCTCGTCGGTGTTGACCTTGGCGAGCTTCACCGTGCCTTTGGCCTCAGTGACGATGCGATCGAGCATTGGCATCAGCGTCTTGCAGGGTCCGCACCAGGGTGCCCAGAAATCCACCAGCACCGGCGTGGTGAACGAGGCTTCCAGCACCTCGGTCTCGAAGTTGTGCTGTGTCGCATGGAAAATGTCGGTCGAGGCGGTCATGGCGCGGCTCCAAAGGGCATTGTGCTGCGATGTTGGGGCGGAATCGGGAAAAGCAATGTGAGCGCAATGTGTCATGCGCGAAAACTTGCATTTGCAGAAGCGGGGCAGGGGGCAGGGGGCACGGGGCAAGAGCGTGGGCCAGACGGCAAGTCGACGTTGCGTCTACGTATCCTCCTCCGATGGCTTGGCACGGAAATGTCAGAGGATTGAAGATCACACTCTTGCGCGAAACATCAAAGAGTCGCACGTACAAGGGTCGTTTGAAGCCCGGAAGTGTGCCGAACACAAACCCGTGCCCCTTGCCCCGTGCCCCTTAATCCCCCAACATCGGCTCGTACGCCACGCCGTCCTTGTAAGTCACCACCGGCCGCTCCAGCAGGGTGATGTCGGCCAGCGGGTCGCCGTCCACAATCACGATGTCGGCGTAATGGCCGGGGCTGAGCGAGCCCAGATCTGCGCTCAAGCCCAGCACCTCGGCGGCGTTGCGCGTGGCCGACGCGATGGCTTCGTTGGCGGGCATGCCGGCGTCCACCATCAGCTTGAATTCTCTGGCGTTCATGCCGTGTGGTGACACGCCGGTGTCGGTGCCGAAGCCGATCTTCACACCGGACTTCCAGGCCTCGGCAAAGGTGCCGGCAATCTTTGGTCCGATGGCCTTGGCCTTGGCGGCGACCATGGCTGGGTAATAGCCAGGCTCGTCGGCCTTGCTGGCGACCCACCAGCCGGCCAGCAGCGTGGGCACCAGCCAGGTGCCGCGTTGTTTCATCAGCTCCATGATCTCGGCATCCATGAAGGTGCCGTGTTCGATCGAGGTGACGCCAGCCAGAATGGCGCGGCGCATGCCTTCCTTGCCATGCGCGTGCGCCGCAACCGTGAATCCGTATTCCTTGGCGGTTTCGACGATGGCGTTGGCTTCGTCCTGCGAGAACTGCGCGTTCATGCCATTCTTGGCATAGCTGAGTACGCCGCCGGTGGCAGTGATCTTGATCAGATCGGCGCCTTCCTTGTAGCGATAGCGCACGGCCGCGCGGGCTTCATCGGCACCGTTGATCACCCCCTCGGCCGGGCCCGGCTTGTAGGAGAACTTGCGGTTGAAGCCGTTGCTGCGATCGGCATGGCCGCCGGTGGTGCCGATGAAAGTGCCCGCGGTGTAGATGCGGGGGCCCTCGGCGATCCCTTGCTGGATGGCATTGCGCAAGGCGATGCTGGCACCCTCGTAGTCGCCCAGATCGCGAATCGTCGTGAATCCGGCTCGCAGGGTCTTGCGCGCATTCAAGGCCGCGCGCAGCGCGTAGTCGCCGGGATTGAGTCGAAAATCTTCGGAGTACGATGTGGGGCTGGATTCGAAGTTGCTGATGTGGGTGTGCAGATCGATCAACCCGGGCAGGCAGGTCTGCTTTCCATGATCGATGAACTCGCTGCCCTGTGCCGGGGCGCCGGGACGCAGCGCTGTAATACGACCGTCGGTGATCTCGATCGTATGCGGCCCCAGCAGCGTGGCCGACGCCGAATCAAAAACCCTGCCGCAGGCAATCGTCAGCGCACTGGCCGGTAGCGAGGTCAGGAGAGTGCCCAGAGCGATGGCGATCAGGGTAGGGCGCATGGTCGGAGCCTTCGGCGAAGTAGCCCATGAGTATCCCGGCGGGGTCGGGCGCCTGCAAACCCTGCAGAGGCGGAAATGCGCGGTGGGATGCAGACAAGTGTGATTCCTTCGCGCGCAAGCTCCACCCGTTCTGCGCTAATCTTGGCGGTTCAATTTCCGACCGGCTCCTGGCCATGCAGACCACCTACGAACCGCGCAGTGTCGAATCGGCCGCGCAAGCCTACTGGGAGCGCACCCGCGCTTTCGAAGTGAGCGAAGACCCCAATCGCGAGAAGTTCTATTGCCTGTGCATGTTGCCGTATCCGTCCGGGGCACTGCACATGGGCCATGTGCGCAATTACACCATTGGCGATGTGGTCAGCCGCTATCAGCGCATGCTCGGCAAGAACGTGCTGCAGCCGATGGGCTGGGATGCCTTTGGACTGCCGGCGGAGAATGCGGCCATTTCCCGCAATGTGCCGCCGGCCGAATGGACCTACGCCAACATCGCCAACATGAAGCGCCAGCTGAAGGCGCTGGGCTTTGCCTATGACTGGTCGCGCGAAGTCACCACCTGCACGCCGCAGTACTACCAGCACGAGCAGCGCTTCTTCACCGAGCTGTTCAACAAGGGGCTGGTCTACCGCAAGAATTCGGTGGTGAACTGGGATCCGATCGACCAGACCGTGCTGGCCAACGAGCAGGTGGTCGACGGCAAGGGCTGGCGCTCCGGTGCCACGGTCGAGCGCCGCGAGATTCCGCAATGGTTCTTCCGCATCACCGATTACGCCGAGGAACTGCTCGGCAATCTGGATCAGATGAGCGGCTGGCCGGACTCGGTCAAGACCATGCAGCGCAACTGGATCGGCCGCTCCGAAGGCCTGGACATCCAGTTTGCGGTCGAGGGTGAGAGCGAACCCCTGACGGTCTACACCACGCGGCCGGACACGCTGATGGGGGTGACCTTCGTCTCGGTGGCCGCGGAGCATCCACTGGCGCGCAAGGCGGCGCAGGGCAATCCCGAGCTGGCAGCCTTCATTGCCGAATGCAGTCAGGCCGCCGTGGCCGAGGCCGCGGTCGAGACCATGGAGAAGAAGGGCATGCCGCTCGGCGTCCATGCGATCCATCCGATCAGCGGCGAGCGCATCCCGGTCTGGGCGGCCAATTTCGTGTTGATGGGCTACGGTACCGGCGCGGTGATGGCGGTACCCGGTCACGATCAGCGTGACTGGGAGTTCGCCACGCGTTATGGGTTGCCGATCAGGCAGGTGATTGCACCTGAAGGCGCCGGGACTCGGGACTCGGGACTCGGGACTCGGGAAGTGCAACCTGACCTGTCGCAGGGTGCGTACACCGAAAAGGGCATCTGCGTGAATTCGGGCGAGCTGCTCGACGGCAAGAACTATCGCGACGCCTTCGACGCTCTGGCGGCGCAGCTGGAAGCCCAGGGTCGCGGACAGCGAAAGGTCAACTTCCGCCTGCGCGACTGGGGTGTCTCGCGCCAGCGCTACTGGGGTTGCCCGATTCCGATGGTCTACCGCGAGAACGGTGATGCCGTGCCGGTGCCGCCGGAATTGTTGCCGGTGGTGCTGCCCGAAGACGTGCGTTTCTCGGGCGTGGCGTCGCCGATCAAGTCCATGCCCTCGTTCATCGAAACCACCGACCCGATCAGTGGTGGCCCGGCCACGCGTGAAACCGACACCTTCGACACCTTCGTCGAGTCCTCCTGGTACTACGCCCGCTACACCTCGCCGAATGCGCCGACCATGCTCGATGAGCGCGCCAACTACTGGCTGCCCATCGATCTATACATCGGCGGTATCGAGCATGCGGTCATGCATCTGCTGTATTTCCGCTTCTGGCACAAGGCCATGCGCGATTTCGGCTACGTGCACAGCGACGAGCCGGCGATCAACCTCCTGTGTCAGGGCATGGTGGTGGCCGAAACCTTCTATCGCGAGAGCGATGGCAAGCGCCACTGGATCAACCCGGCCGAGGTCGATATCGAGCGCGACAGTCACGGTCGCATGACGGGTGCCACGCTCAAGGCTGACGGCCTGCCGGTGACCATCGGTGCGGTCGAGAAGATGAGCAAGAGCAAGAACAATGGCGTCGATCCGCAGGCCTTGATCGACGAGTACGGCGCCGACACCGTGCGCCTGTTCTCGATGTTCGCAGCACCGCCCGATCAGCAACTGGAATGGAGTCAGTCGGGCGTGGAAGGCATGGCGCGCTTCCTGCGTCGCATCTGGCGCATGGCCGCCGAGTTTGTCGAAGGCGGCGCGGCACCAGCCTTGGATCTGGCGGCCATGACGCCGGCCGACAAGGCGCTGCGCACCAAGCTGCACGAGACCATCGAGGGCGTGAACCGCGATATCGGCACGCGCTACACCTTCAACACTGCCATCGCCAAGGTCATGGAGTTGAGCAACGCCATCAGCAAGTTCGAGGTCAGCGGACCGACCTCGCGGGCGGTGCTGCAGGAGTGCTGGGAGGCGATTGCGCTGCTGCTGAATCCGATTACGCCACACACCTGCCACGCTTTGTGGCAGCTGCTCGGTCATACTGAGACCTTGCTCGAAGATCGGCCCTTCCCGAAGGCGGATCCGCAGGCCTTGATCAAGGATCAGATCACGGTGGTGGTGCAGGTCAACGGCAAGCTGCGTGGCAAGCTGGAAGTTGCGCCCGGCAGCACCGAGGCGGTCTTGCGGCCGCTGGCCCTCGGCCACCCGGATGTGGCGCGCTTCACCGACGGCAAGACCGTGCGCAAGTTCATTGTGGTGCCAGACAAACTGGTCAATATTGTGGTTACCGACTGAGTCAGGAGTATCGAGCCATGGCTGCAATCCATACGCTGCGCACCGCCTTGCTGGGCGCGGCCTTGCTGGCCGCCGGCGCCTGCGGCTATACGCTGCGGCAAAGCGCACCATTGCCGCAGGCGCTGGGCTCGGTGGCGATCCAGGCCGTGAACCGGGACAGCGTGCTGGTCATGGACCTGGAGCGGGAACTGGAAAGCGCCGGCGCCAGCCTGCGCCCGGTGGGCAGTGTCGGCGTCAGCACGCTGCGCATCGACAGCGAGACCATGGAGCGAAACGTGGTGAGTCTGGATTCGCGCGCCAAGGTGGGCGAGTACGAACTGAACTATCGGGTCACCTATGCCGTCGATGACGCCGACGGCAAGCCCCTGGTGCCGACCACACCACTGGCGCTGTCGCGCACCTACAGCTTCGACGAACAACAGGCCATTGGCGCTGGCCAGGAAGAAGACCTGATCCGCACAGAACTGCGGCATGAAGTGGTGCGCATCATCATGGAACGTCTGCAGCGGGTTCAGGATCCCAATCGTGCCAGGGAATCGCGTACCAGCAATGAATACGGGGATTGACCCGGCGTAGTTTGGTTGCTGGCTTCGGCAAGCCTGTTCGCGGGCAGAGCCCGCTCCCACAGGTATGCGCTTCGAGCGGTGGGAGAGGATTGATCCGCGACGAGCGGGTCGGGTAGGTCCAGAGCATCGCGGGCAGAGCCCGCTCCCACAGGTGTGCGCGTCGAGCGGTGGGAGCGGATTCATCCGCGACGAGTGGGTCGGATAGGTCCAGAGCATCGCGGCCAGAGCCCGCTACCGCTCCAGGAGCGAGCTTGCGTCGCGACCAGCGTCTACGTCAATCCGGCAGGCGTTTGCGGATATCTTCGGCGGCCTGCCAGTTCTCGAACAGCAGATCGACCAGCTTGGGGTCAAACTTGCGTCCCGACTGGCCGCGCAGGAAAGCCTGCACCTCTTCTTCGGCCCAAGCCTTCTTGTAGCAGCGATTGCTGCCCAGTGCGTCATAGACATCCGCCAGCGCCACGATGCGTCCGGGCAGACCGATGCTCTCGCCCTTGAGCGCGCGGGGATAGCCTGATCCGTCCCAGTTCTCGTGGTGTTCGCGGGCTATCTGTGCCGCCAGCTGCATCAGCGGTCGCCTGGAGGCACCCAGCATCTGCGCGCCGAGTTCAGCGTGGGTGCGCATCACCACCGATTCCTCGGCGGTGTGCGGTCCCGGCTTGTTGAGGATGGCGTCGGGGATGCCGATCTTGCCGATATCGTGCAGCGGCGCGGCAAAGCGCAGCATGCCGGCTTCCTGCTCGTCCATGCCGACTGCCTGGCCGATCAGTTCGGCAATCAGGCCCACACGGCGCACATGGTTGGCGGTTTCGCGCGAGCGCGTTTCCGCGGCGCCCGCCAACAGGTAGACCATCTCCAGCTGGCTTTCGAACAGCTCCTTGTTGAGGTGCAGGTTCTCGAAGGCGATGGATACATTGGTGCAGAACAGCTGCACCAGGCGGTAATCGACGTCCCGCAGCTTCGGGGTCTCGCCGACATAGAGCAGGCTTTCGGTACTGTGGCTGTCGGTGAAATGCAGCACATAGTGATCCTCGGCGAAGAGGTTCTCCTTGAGCTCGTAGGCTCTGTGCACTGAATCCAGCAGGTGCTTGGGCAAAGCGGTATCGACCGGCTCATTGACGAAGCGGGCGTAATCACCGGTAGCCGCGGCCACCACCAGATTCTCGCCAGAATCGCTGACCATTTCGACCGGCTTGCAATAGAGCGCCCCGCGCTCCAGTCCGACCACATTGCCCAGCTGCGCCAGCACGGCCGAGGCAAATTCGTGCGATTTCTGGTGCGAGAAGATGTGCGCCGAGGCCGCGATCACGCGCTCCAGGCCCAAACGGTTGCGCTCGATCAGCATGACGTCGCGATAAGCGCGCAGCGTGGCGTACATCATCGTGCGCAACTTCTGCGCCGTCAGCTCGGTCTTGTCCTTGTAGTCGTTGATGTCGTAATTGGTGATGACTTCGTGCTCGGGCGCCTGGCCCGGCTGTCCGGTGCGCAGCACGATGCGGACGAAATGGTTGTGCAGCTCCTGGCGCACGAACTTGACCAGATCCAGTCCGGCCTGATCCGATTCCATCACCACATCGAGCAGCATCACCCCGATATCTGCCGTGTTGCGCAGCAGTTCGCGGGCTTCGGCAGCCGAGTAGGCGTGATGGAACTTCAGGGGTCGGTCTTCGAACCGGAAGGTCCCGAGCACCAGTCTGGTCACTTCATGTACCGCTGGTTCGTCATCGACGATCAGCACATTCCATGGCTCGGCTGCGGCCGGTTCGGCCGCGAACTCGAAGAGTTCGTCACCCTGCGCCATCGTCGCCCTCCACATGGACACCGATCAGCCGAAATTACGCGTCCACGACGCTCCTGTAAACGACAAAGGCGTGAAGCTTTGCCCTCGAATCGGGTCTGCGCGCAGATTTGCCGTGGAATCTGCCGGAGGTGACGGGTCCGATCGTGACCTCAGTGCTTGCCGGCAAACAACTCCCGGCCAATCAGCATGCGCCGGATCTCCTGGGTGCCGGCACCAATCTCGTAGAGCTTGGCATCCCGCAGCAGGCGGCCGGCCGGGTAATCGTTGATGTAGCCATTGCCACCCAGGGTCTGGATCGTCTCCAGGCTGACATCGACCGCGGCCTTGGACGCGTACAGCAGGCAACTGGCCGGATCCACGCGCGAGTTGCGGCCGTTGTCGTAGTCCTCGGCGACGCGATAGGCATAGGCCCGCGCCGATTGCAGCGAGGTGTACATGTCGGCGAGTTTGGCCTGCATGATGCCGAAGCTGCCGATGGGCTGATCGAACTGCTTGCGCTCGCGCATGTAGCCCAGGCTGAGCTCGAAGCCGGCCTGCATCAGACCCAGAGGTCCGCCGCTGAGCACCAGGCGTTCGGTGTTGAGTCCGCTCATCAGCACCTTGACACCCTGATCGACCTCGCCGAGCACGTTTTCGTCGGGGATCTCGCAATTCTCGAAGACCAGCTCGCAGGTGCTGGAACCACGCATGCCGAGCTTGTCCAGCTTCTGGGCCGTGCTGAATCCGGGCATGCCCTTTTCGACGATGAAGGCGGTCATGCAGCGCGAGCCACGGTCCTTGGGCGCAGTGCGCATGTACACCACCAGCACTTCCGCGTCGGGTCCGTTGGTGATCCACATCTTGGAACCGTTGGCGACCCAGACATTGCCGCGCTTCTCGGCGCGACAGGCCATCGATCCGACCACGTCGGAGCCGGCGCCGGGCTCGCTCATCGCCAGTGCGCCCACCCATTCGCCACTGCAGAGCTTGGGCAGGTACTTGGCCCGCTGGGCGGCATTGGCGTTGTTATAGAGGTTCTGCACGCACAGATTGGAATGCGCGCCATAGGACAGGCCGACCGAGCCCGAAGCCCGCGAAATTTCTTCCAGCGCCAGCAGATGCGCCAGATAGCCCATGCCACTGCCGCCGAATTGCGGATCCACGGTGATGCCGAGCAGGCCGAGCTCGCCGAGCTTGGGCCAGAGGTCGCGGGGGAACTCGTTGCTGCGATCAATCTCCTCGGCCCGCGGCGCGATCTCGGCGTCAGCAAAGCGGCGCACCGTATCGCGCAGCAGATCCAGGTCTTCGCCGAGTGAGAAGGGGGTCATGGCTTTGCTCCGCGTTTGCTGAGTGAGTTGAAACAGATGAAGCGTTCGAGGATAGCTTGGGCTGCGTCGTGAAACCGGGATGGCGACAGGCGACAAGAGCAGCGGCGGGGTCCGGGATCGCAAACACGCCGGTCCCGGCTCATTTCCAGGTCCAGACAAGCCTGGACCTACAAGAGCCCGGAGCCCGTAGCCTTTCCCGTGCCCCGTGCCCCGTGCCCCGTGCCCCGTGCCCCGTGCCCCGTGCCCCGTACTCAGCCTCGCGTACGCCCCTTGAACATCGGCCTGGCACTGCCCATGTACGGCAGCTTGACCTTGCCCATGGTGTTGATGCGCTCTTCGGCCATGCGGTCGGCGGCTTTCCAGCTGCCGATACCGTCGCGCTTGGCAATCTTGAAGATGGTGCCGACGTTGTAGTAGATCGAACGCAGCATGCGCATGGCGCGCTCGCGGTCGTAGCCGTCCAGCTCGATCGACACATTCATCAGGCCGCCCGCATTCACCGCATAGTCGGGTGCGTAGAGGATGCCGCGACGTTCCAGTTCATCACCGCACTCGTCGGTGGCCAGCTGATTGTTGGCAGCGCCGCAGACGATCTTGAACTTGAAGCGGTCCATGGTCTTCTCGTTGACTGTTCCGCCCAGCGCGCAGGGGCTGTAGACGTCAGCATCGACGTCATAGATCTCGTCCAGCGCGACCGCCTCACAGCCGAGTTCCTCGACGCAGCGCTGCACGGAGGCGCGGTTGATGTCGGTGACGAAGACCTTGGCCTTTTCTGCGCGCAGCAGCTTGGCCAACTCATAGCCGACGTGTCCGACGCCCTGCACCGCATAGCTGTACTTGCCGATGTCCTCGTTGCCGAAGCGCACATGCAGACTGGCCATGATGCCCTGCAGCGATCCGGCGGCCGTGAACGGCGAGGGATCGCCGGATCCGCCGTGCACCTGGTGCACGCCCGAGACATAGTCGGTTTCATGGAACACGTATTCCATGTCATTGACATCAATGCCCACGTCTTCGGCGGTGATGTAGCGACCACCCAGCGAATTGACGAAGCGGCCGAAGGCGCGGAACAGTCCCTCGGACTTGTCCTTGGACGGATCACCGATGATCACGCCCTTGCCGCCGCCGAGGTTCAGGCCGGCCACTGCGGCCTTGTAGGTCATGCCACGCGACAGCCGCAGCACATCATTGAGGGCTTCCTGCTCTGTCTTGTAGGGCCACATGCGCAAGCCACCCAAGGCCGGACCGAGGGTCGTGTTGTGGACGGCAATGATTGCCTTCAGGCCCACGTCCTTGTTGTGGCAGAACACGACCTGCTCGTGGCCCAACGTCCCAATCGACTCGAATACCATGGCTTTCTCTCGAATTAGTTTCACGGGCAGCGCGCCCACAGGCGCACTGGCGATGGAGCGAAATGCAGGGAAGGCTGGGCGCGCGATCAGCTCTGCGCGGCACCGGTGCAGCGGACGCTCAGCATCGCCCTCCCGGGATGCAAGCGGCGCGGACTATACCCCCAAGTGTGATGGCGCCCAAGACAGATTTGTGACAATCGTGAATCCAGTTCAGCCAATGGCTTACATACGCGGGCGTAGGGTTGGCGGCGGCAGTCAGCACTTCCGGATGGTCCTGCAGCGCGTGCCGTCTGTCCTTGTTCTGGGTCAATTCGGAGAGTCCACCGGGCTGGTGTCAGCCTGATGCAGATCTGCAGTCGGGAGCCTTGCCGCTGGCACGAGCCGTTTCGAACAGGGCGCGAAGCTGGGGCATGAGCACTTGCAGTTCCGCCAGTCGCGAACTTGGATCGGTGTGCAGACTGAGCCAGGCGGGGCGGCTGTCGCCGTGCGCAGCGACCAGCTTCTGCCACCATCGCAGCGACAGCGCCGGATCGTAGCCCGCGCGGGCTGACAGCTCCAGGCCGGCGCGAAATGCCGCCGATTCGTCGGCACTGGCGTAGGCCAATGGCAGGCCGACGCGCGAGCCCAATCCCAACAGCGCGTAGAGGGTGCGCGACTGCTGCGGCCCCTGGGCGCCACGATAGGTCTGCACCGCGGCAATGGCGTTGTAGACCGTGAAAGCCGCTGATACCCGTGCCGCCGGCTGTCGCAGTTGCAGATGAGCCAGTTCATGGCTGAGCACCGCTGCCAGTTCAGTTTCGTCGTCGAACAGATCCAGCATGCCGCTGTTGATGCCGACGGCAGCGCCGGGGAGAGCAAAGGCATCGACCGCCGGATCGTCGAAGACCACGGTCTGCCAGTCCCAGTCACCGGCTTCTTCGGGCAATTCTGCAACCAGCAATCCGACCACGCAGCGCAGCCTGCTTTGCGATTCAAAATCGGCGCTGATCGTGCTCTTGGCCTTGATCTGCTCGAAGGCCGTGCGACCGATATCGGTCATGTCTGCGGGCTCGATCATCACCGGTTGCGGGCGCTCTGCGCGGTCGCCGCCGCAGGCTTGCAGCAGCGCTGCCGTGAGAATCAGTACGCTCAATCGCTTCACCATCTGCATCGGGGTTCCCGTGAATCTTGAAGGGGCATTCTGCGGCAAGCGCTGCAGTCCTGAAATGTTGCTGGGCTGATCAAGAGCGTGATCAAGCCAAGAGCGGGTCCGCAAAGGACGCAAAGGACGCAAAGGAAAGCAGATCTGGATTTTGTAGTCGCGACCGGAATTGCTCCTGATCCCGGTTCAAATGCTCTTCTTGGCGTCCTTTGCGTCCTTTGCGGACAAGAACTGCTGTACGGACTGCCGGCGGCCATTCACGTCCGCCCGGCTCCAGATCTCAGGTCAGCGGCACCGGTCCCGGTCGTCCGTCCTCGACCCGATAGCTGGCCTGAGTCAGGAATTCCGGATCACGCACGCGCACATTGCTGACCACCTGCATCTTGGCCTGCACCGCTTGGGTGTCGAAATCGAGCAGGGTGTAGCCGCGCTGGTCGCTGCGGACCTGACGGATATGCGGATTCTTGGCGCGGCGCTCATCGTAGTAGGACTGTGGACGGGCGTCGGCCGAGATCGAGGTGGCCACGAATTCGCTGGCGACCGGCTTCGATTCGAAGTTTCGTGCATCGCCCGGCACCGCGGCGACGATGCCGGCATGCACATCGCCGCCGGCAATGACCGGGTTCTTCAGCTGACTGCTCTTCAGCTGTGCCAGCAGGCGCTCTCGGGCCAGTGGGTAGCCATCCCAGCCATCGGTCCAGGACCCGCGGCCGGCGCCGGGATCTTCATCCATGGGCGCAAACAAGGTTTGCTGCCCGATCAGATTCCAGCGCGCACGGCTGCTGCGGAAGCTCTGGCCCAGCCACGCCTCCTGGGCAGGGCCCAGCAGGGTCTGCTCGGGATTACCCAGTCCGGCGCAGTTGCTGAGCACCTGCGAACCGTGGTGATTGAGCTTGGGACAGGCCTGCGGAGTTCGATACTGGCGATCATCGAGCAGGTAGACGCGCAGCAGATCACCGATATCGAAGTGCGTGTACAGGCGCATGTCGGCGCCGCGCGGAAACATGCGTCGGGGCACCGGCATATGCTCGAAATAGGCTTGATAGGCGGCGGCGCGGCGCAGCAGGAAGGCCGGGTCCAGATTCTCCGACTGCTCACCGGCGTAGTCGTTGTCGACTTCATGATCGTCCCAGGCGAACACCCAGGGGCCGCGAAGATGGGCCGCTTGCAGATCAGGATCAAGCTTGTACTGCGCATGGCGTTGGCGGTAGCCGTCCAGGGTGGCCGCTTCGGCGCCGAGGTGGCGTCGGATCGGGTCGTCGCCCCACTGGCTCTCGTAGATGTAATCACCCAGGAAGAGCACCAGATCGGGCTGATCGCGCTGCATCTGTCGATAGGCGCTGAAATAGCCGTGCTCGTAGTTCTGGCAGCTGGCAAAGGCAATCCGGTAGCGCTCCAGCGCGGAGCCGTCAGCGGGTAGCGTGTGCGTGCGCCCGACCGGGCTGACGGCATCGCCACTGAGGAATCGATAGAAATAGGTGCGGGCCGGATCCAGACCATCGATGTCCAGATGCACGCTGTGGGCCACTTCAGGCGCCGTGTCGAAATTCAGCGACTGCCGAATCGACGAAAACTGCTCATCGTCGGCAATCTCGCAGCGCACCGGCACCCGATCCTCGCCCATGCCGCCGTTCGCCAGACTAGGGGCTGGCGCCAGGCGTGTCCACAGGCTGAAACCGTGCGCATGTGGATAGCCGCTGGCCACGCCCAGCGTGAACGGTTCGGCGACGAAGCGCACCCGGGCAGCCGATTGCGCCAGCACGGGCCGGCCGAGACCGCCGCCCAGCGCGATGGCGGCGGTGGTCCAGGCCGCCTGATGCAGGAACCGTCGGCGGGCGAGGGGATCGCGCGGTAGCGAGGTGTGGCGCGACAGATGGCGTATCCACTCGGTGAGCCTGTTCATGGTCCTGCTCCAGATGCACGAACACGCAGTCTGCCAGCGAAGTGTGGCAAGACGAAATCACGCACGACGTTGGCTCCGGGCTATGGCAGGTCCAGACTTGTCTGGACGGGCTTCTCCGGCATGTCAGCAAGAGCGTCCAGACGAGTCTGGACCCGCAAAAGCTCAAAGTCCGTAGCCTTTCCCCGTACCCCGTACCCCGTACCCCGTACCCCGTACCCCGTACCCCGTACCCCGTACCCCGTGCCCCGTGCCCCGTGCCCCGTGCCCCGTGCCCCGTGTCATCCATTCACGGAAAGAAAACGAACGGTCGTGCTAAGATTCAGTCATGAGCACCGACACCCATTCCAGCAAGGGCGCCGCCACCCGGGAGATGATCCTGGGGCGGGCGCTGGAGATGGCCGAGGCCAAAGGGCTGGATGCCTTGACGATTGGCACCCTGGCCGAGGCGGCCGGCATGTCCAAGAGCGGTCTGTTCGCCCATTTCGGCTCCCGCGAGGATCTGCAATTGGCGGTGCTGGAAGTGGCGGTGCGCCAGTTTACTGATGAAGTCTTCGTGCCGGCGCTGCGCGAGCGCCGCGGGCTGCCGCGGTTGCGCGCGATCCTGTCGGCCTGGATCCGGCGTACTCTGCGTTACGGTGAGGATCGCGGCTGCCCGATTGGGGCTGCAGTGCATGAGTTCGATGATCGGCCGGGCCCGGTGCGGGATCGCGTGATGGGCTATGTCTCGCATCTGCGTCAGGAAATCGGTCGTGCGGTCGCGATGGCCGTGGAACAGGGTCACACTCGCGCTGACGTCGATCCGGAGCAGTTCGCCTTTGAACTGCACGGTTTGATGCTGGCCTTCCATTACGAGGTCAAGTTGGTCGGCAGGACACGCGCGCTGCCGCGCGTGGAGGCAGGGGTCGCCCGCTTGCTGGATTCAATCACGGCAGCAACACACTCTTCCGCGCGCTGAGCGTGCGCTGATCCATCGAAGGATGACTCCCATGGCTTCGTCTCAAAATAGAACGACCGTTCGTAACTCAATAGTGCCCTGGCCGCTGCGGGCGGCCGTACGCGTGGGCAGCGTTGTCGCGCCTGGAACCACCGCGACCCGGGCCAAGCAACTGTTCTGCACGCCTTTTGGCAGTTCCCGCACGCGCGCCGCCGACGCCGATCTCGGCGGAGCGACGATGCACCGGCTGGAGCACGCTGGCGAGTCGATTGCCGTGTATCGCTGGGGCGAGGTCGGGATTACACCCACGGTGCTGATCTCGCATGGCTGGTCCAGCTTCGGACTGCGATTTCTGCCCTGGGTCCAGGCCCTGCAGGCCAAGGGTTACGCGGTGGTGGCCTTTGATCAACCTGGCCATGGCCGCAATCGGCCGACGCGCATCACCCTGCCGGGCTTTGCCAGCACGGTGCAGGCTGTGGCGGCGCAGATCGGGCCCCTGGCAGCGGCGATCGGACACTCGCTCGGCGGGGCGGCGGTGGCCATCGCCATGCGTCGAGGCATGCAGGCCGAGCGCGCCATCCTGATCGCGCCAGCTGCCGATGGGGTCGCAGCCCTGCGCCGCTTCGCCCGGGCCATTGCATTGCCGGAGCACGGTCGCTCGGCCTTGCAGCAACAATTGGAACAGGACACCGGACAGGCCATGGATGATCTGGCCATCCATCGGGTGGCGCCGCACCTGACCCAGCCGGCCCTGATCGTGCACGACCTGGTCGATCACGATGTGCCCTGGGAGGAAGGCGAGCGCTACGCCCGCTTCTGGCCGGACTCCCGTTTGCTAACCGTGCAGGGCCTGGGCCACCACAAGATCGTCAACGATGAACGGGTCATTGCTTCCGGGATGGCCTTTCTGCGCGGAGAGTCTATCGGCGAGCGTGTGGTGTCCACCCAGGCGCTGGTGTACGGCTATGCCTGAGCGGACTGTCGGGGCGCAATGACGCCAACGGGCCTGGATCGGGCCCCGGGACAGCCTGAGGGAGTCCCGGTCGCCCCTGGCGGTGCGCTTGTTCGCTCATCAAACAGGGGGCAGGGGGCAGGGGGCGGGGGACCCACGTCGCGGCACGGTCAGATCATGCGTCGAGGTTTGCCCCTTGCCCCTTGCCCCTTGCCCCTTGCCCCTTGCCTCTTATTTTAGAGGCTTATGAATCAATGCGTTAGCGTATTCTTGGTGAGAGCGGACCTGGTCCGCGATCAGCACCTGCGGTGTGCCGGGGCCAACCATCGCGGCTGAAGCCGCTCCCACAAGGGGCTGCCGACCAACAACCCACAACCGACAACCGACAACCGACAACCGGTCGTCACCGCCACCGGCACAGGATCTCCTCGCGATTGAAGCCGCGCCGTACCCAGTAGAACAGCCCCAGGGTCAGCGCCAGCCCACCTACGCAGGCGCCGAGCAGCGCGCGCAAATCGAGCACCAGCACCGGGCCGATCACGGAGAACAGGAGCAGCAGCAGCGGCACCAGGATCAGTGCCGTGACCTGGTTGGCGGCCTGTGGATCCTGCATGCGCGCCGACACCCGCAGACACACCAGCGCGGTCATGGCGCCGATCTCCGGCGCCAGCACCAGCACCGCCAGCCAGTAGAAGATGTCCGGCCACACCAGCACGCCGTTGGCCCAGTAGAAACTCACGACTGAGGCCACAGCGCCGACCAGCGCGGCAATCCATGACATCAGCGTGGCCGGCACGGCGACGGCCAGCATCTTGGCCAGCAGGAAATGATTGGTCGACATCGGCGTGGCCAGCACCGGCTCCAGGGTGCGCTGCTGTTTCTCGCCGACGATGGCATAGGCGCCGGCGATCGAGACGATGGCCAGCGGCATCAGCAGAAAATAGCCGGCCGACATGCGCAGCAGCAGGGTCGCGGCGGCCAGTTCCAGATCGGTGCCATTGGCCGAGGCCAGCATGCGCACCGCATTCACCATGGCCTGCATTTCCGGCTTGATTGGCGCCTTGCCGGCCAGCATGGCGGCGCTGCCCAGTGCCAACAACGCCGGCAGGGCGGCACCGATCAGGGGCATGATCAGGTACACCGGCCACAGCATTCGGTTCTGGCGCTGGTCCAGGAATTCACGCCAGAGCATCCAGCGCAGGGCATTGGCCGCGGTGTTCATCGGTTCAGCAACTCCAGATAGCGTTCACGCAAGCCGCGGCGCACCGGTTCGACCGCCAGGATCGGCACCTCGGCCTTGACCAGTGCCGCAATCAGGGCCGGTGTCTCGCGCTTGGGATCGGTCAGTTCGAATCGCGCCAGGCCGGTGTCGGCTCCCAGCAGCTTGCAGCCCGAGGGCCAGACCAGATCATCAGGCAACTCGCCCAGCATGCGGATCTGGATTTCCAGCTGCTTTCGCGGTTGCAGATCCTGTGGGTGGCCGTAGAACAGCGTACGGGTATCGATCACCAGAATCTCGTCTGCCAGCGATTCGGCCTCTTCCAGCGAATGGGTGCTGAGCACGATGCCGCAGCCCTGGGTGCGCAGATCCCGGATCAACGCATGCAATTCGGCGGTGGCCCGCGGGTCCAGTCCGGCCGTGGGTTCATCCAGAAACAGCAGTTGCGGTTGGTGCAGCAGCGCCCGGGCCAGACTGAGCCGCTGCTTCATGCCCTTGGAATAGGTGCCGACCCGATCCTTGCCGCGATCCTGCAGGTTGAATCGTTCAAGCCCGGCGCTGACTCGGGCTTCGATATCGCGCCGTTCAAGTCCGTGCAGACCGCCGAAGAAGCGCAGATTGTCGGCAGCGCTCAGGCGCTCGTAGAAACCGGGTGCCTCGGGGACCACGCCGCAGCGGGCGCGGATGGCGTCATTGTCCTGGTCGCGCTGGCCCAGGGCGTGACCGCAAACCACAGCGCTGCCCTCGCTCGGCGCCAAGAGTCCGGCCAGCACTCGCATCGTCGTGGTCTTGCCTGCACCGTTGGGCCCGAGCAGGGCCAGTACCCGCCCGGCTTCGAGGGTGAAGGACACACGGTCCACGGCGACGCGCTCGTCAAAGCGCCGCACCAGCTCCCTGGCTTCGATCAATGGCATGGGCGTGGCTCAGCGGCCCTTGAACTCAGGCGCACGCTTTTCCAGAAAGGCGCGTGTGCCCTCGTGCATGTCTTCGGTGGACGCGGTCACCGCAAAGCCCTGGCTTTCGTAATTCAGTCCCTGATCCAGCGCCATGTCGGCACCGTGGATGACGGCATCAAGAATGCCGCGCAGGGCGATGGGCGCAGCCTTGGCCAGCTGGCTCGCCACTTTGGCCACTTCGGCGTCCAGTTCTGCGGCCGGGACCACGCGATTGACGATGCCCAGCTGGAAAGCACGTTCGGCTGAGATCGGCGTACCGAGCAGGCACAGTTCCAGCGCCGCCGCGCGCCCGGTGAGGCGCGTCAGCCTTTGCGTGCCGCCGAAGCCGGGAATGATGCCGAGGTTGATTTCCGGCTGACCGAGCTTGACCTGCTCGGCGGCAATGCGCAGATGGCAGCACATGGCGAGTTCCATGCCGCCGCCCAGCGTGAAGCCATTGAGGCGGGCAATGACCGGCTTACCCAGGGTTTCCACCTCGCGCATCATGCGCTGGCCGACCAGCGAGAACTCGCGCGCGCCCACCGCACTCTGTTCGGCCAGTTCCGAGATGTCGGCACCGGCCACAAAGGCCTTTGGCCCGGCCCCGGTCAGTACCACCACCCGCACGCTGGCGTCGGCGCGGGCTTCGCCGAAGGCCTGCCGCAATTCCAGCAGGGTGGCCTGGTTCAGCGCATTCAGCTTGTCCGGGCGGTTGATGGTGATGGTGCGTACCGCATCCTGATCCTGGATCAGCAGATTGGCATAGGTCATGGCTGAAGCAATCCTCAAGGAAAACTGGGGTGAGTCTAGCCCGCCTGTTTGATGAGGTCGCCAGGAATTACCAGGGTCATTCTGCAAGTTTCATCAGGTCACGTGGGCTGAACCTGCCGTCCACATGGTGGTCGCACAGACATCACTGACCGGGCACTAGTCTGAGAGGCCGTGGAATGTCGCCCAGAGGCGTGATTTGAACGCGATATCGCCTTGCCCCCTGCTGTTGTCCCTTCTCACCCTGCTGCTGAGTGCCTGCGCCAGCGCCCCGAAGCTGGAGCAATCCGGCTTCTCGTCGCCGGTCGAGCTGAGTCCCGTGCGCGCGGACAGCCACGCCCGCGTCAATCGCTTTCTGCAGCCCTCGCTGTTGGCGGCAGCTCGCAGCGTCGCTCCTCCAGCGGTCCTGCCGGGCGCAGATCTCGCCGACCCGGCAATCAGCGCCGAGCAGAGCGCGCTGGTGGCAAACCGTGCTGCCCGTGATCTGTGCCGGCGCTTGTCCAGCTATTTCCTGATCGTCACGGGTGAGCACGCGGCCGATCTGAGCATAGAGCTGCAGCCCATCGGCATGCGCGCGACCGGTCGCGGCGCTGCCGGATTTTCGGCGCTGGCCGGTATTGTCGTTCCCGGCCCATTCCGTTTGCCGGCGGGCCTTGGTGGTCTGGCGATGGCGGCGCGGATCACGGCGGCCGACGGGCAGCCGGTGCTGGTCGAGACCTGGTCGCGCGGTGCCAACGCCGTGACCGACAATCCTCAGATCAGCTCCATCGGCGATGCCTACCAGCTCGCCGGGACTTACGCCCGGGAACTGGCACGAGTGCTGGTCGCCGCTGGATTCGACCCGGATTCGCCCAGGCCGCGACTCGCTCAGGATCAGATCAAGGCTGGCCGGGCGCTGTGCCAGGAGCGCTTTGGCGCGGCCAGTGTGGCGGGCCGGGGTGCGGCCTGGTTGTTGCCGCTGGCACCGGAAGCCATCGACGAGGGTGCGGCCACGGCGTCGGGGGTGTCGATTGGTGACGAAGCTGAAGATGAGTGACGTGAGCGATTGCCGACCAAAGGACAGTTGCTTCAACGCCCGCAAGTTGCCAGTCTGGGTCTGAGAGCCAGTGGCGTCCGCCACGGCCGAGCTTGCGAGGTCTGACGATGCGAATCTGGATGCGCCTGGGTCTGTTGCTGTGTTCGATATTGGCCTTTCACCCCGCCAGGGCGCAAACCACGCCGGATCCGGTCAATCTGACGGCGCTTTGGTACGACCAGTCGCAAGCAGGCCACGGTCTGAACGTGGTTCATCAGGGCAGCATCCTGTTCGCTGCCTGGTATGTGTATGGCGCCGACGGCAAGGTGCTGTGGATGATCAGCGCAGCCACGCGGCAGGCCGATGGCCGTTATGTGGGCGCAGTCAACAGCTTTGATGGCGTCCCCTTCAGCCAGATCGCCAATGCTCAGGCCAACACCAGCACCCACGCTCGCGGCGAGGCGCGAATCTCCCTGGACGCGGATGGCAAGCTGGTCTTCGACTACACGCTGGACAACATCAGTCAGGTGCGCCGCCTGGAGCGCGCGGCATTGGTGGCCAATCCGCCCACCTGCACCTTTGTCACCGGCTCGCGTGTCAGCGCCAGCAATTACACCGATGTCTGGTGGCGGCAGAGTGAATCAGGCTGGGGCATCAGCATCATTCATCAGGGGGATCTGATCTTCATCGCCTGGTACACCTATGGTGCCGACGGCAAGGCGATGTGGGTGACGGGTCTGGCAACACGCCAGGCTGACGGCAGCTTCAGTGGCGAACTCAATCGACCCGCCAGCGGCACGCCCTTCAACATGATCAACGGCCCCGCTACCAGCTTCCCGGTGCCTACGGTTGGCAGCTTCACGCTCAGCTTCAGTGATGGTGAGACCGGCAACTTCAGCTACACGCTGGACGGCAGCACGCAGAGCAAGGCGATCACTCGACTGGTCTTCGTTGGCGAGACAACGCCGGTGTCGGTCTGCGCCGACAGCACCGGCGGCGGTGGCGGTGGCGGTGGCGGAGCCAGTCTCGCGGTGTGTGACCCGGGCTTCAATGCCGGAGATTTTCGCACCAGCCTCCCCAACAACGGTGTGGGCGAAGTGACCGAGCGCGTGGTCGGGCCGGGAACCTTCCAAGGCCAGAGCGTGACCGTGCTGGAGCAGTTCGATGGCAATGGCACGCTGACCAATCGCTATTACCAGCAAGTCACCCCCACGGAATATCTGACGCTGGGCAACGAGGCATTCCAGAACGGCGCGGTTGTTCTGACCACGGTCTTCAATCCGCCGGCCCGCTTCATCCGGGTGCCGGCCATCAACGAAACCTACACGGTGAGCTATACCGGCACTTCCAATGGATCGGGGCTGAGCTACACCACCCAGTATCAGGAAACGATCAAGCGTGAAGCCGACGAGGTGAAGACCGCTACCGCCGGCACCTTCAACAGTTGCAAGTTCAAACGCAACATCGTCACCACCACCTTTGGTGTCACCGCGACCGTGGACATGGACCTGTGGCTGGCACCGCAGGTAGGAACCATCTACACCCGCGCCACTACATCCACACCGGGTGCGCCGCCGCAGGTGTTGATCGATCTGCAGCGGGCGCGCGTGAATGGGGTGGATTTCCCCTGACGGTGGCCGACCGTCGGGGTGGACGTAGGTCACGTTGCCCGCGCAGCGGGCTACGTGACGATTGATTGGCGGAGCTTGTGGTTACCGCCGGGATAGATGTAGGTCACGTTGCCCGCGCAGCGGGTTACGTGACGGCTGGTCAGCGGAGCTCTTGGCTACGCCTGACCCTTGCCCCCGCTGCAACTGAACCGTCGCGCATTCAGACGAAGCGCTGTCATCGCCCTGAACAGCGTCATCCGTTACACTTGGCGTTCCGCCCCATCGGGCTTGTTGCAAGCTGTAGATGAACGAAGATTCCCCTAGTAGCAGCGGTTCCGCGCAGCGCTCCTGGCTGGAGCGACTGGGTCAAGCCTTCTCAGGCGAGCCGCGGAACCGCGAAGAACTGATCGAAGAACTGCGTCACGCCCGCGATAACGGGCTGGTCGATGCCGACACCCTGGCCATGCTCGAAGGTGCGCTCAGCGTGTCCGACAAACAGGTGGAAGACGTCATGGTGCCGCGCGCCCAGATGGTCTGGCTGGATGTCGATGCCTCGCTGGAAGACGTGCTGCGGATCGTCACCGAGTCGGGCCACTCGCGCTTTCCGGTGCATGGCGAAGACAAGGATGACGTACTCGGGCTGCTCCTGGCCAAGGATCTGCTGCGTCACTATTCCAAGGGCGAGAGCGAATTCGAGCTGCGCAAGGTGCTGCGGCCGATGACGCTGATCCCGGAGTCGAAAAAGCTCAATCTCCTGCTCAAGGAATTCCGGCTCAACCGCACGCATATGGCGGTCGTGGTCGACGAGTACGGCGGCGTGGCCGGTCTGATCACCATCGAGGATGTGCTGGAGGAAATCGTCGGCGAGATTGACGATGAGCACGATGCCGAGGACAAGCCGGTGGTGCTGATCAATGCCTTGCCCGACGGCCTGTATGCGGTGCAGGCACTGACCCCGGTGGAAGATTTCAACGAACACTTCTCGGTGGAGTTCGACACCGAGTCGGCCGACACCGTCGGCGGTCTGGTGACCCACGCATTTGGCCATCTGCCGACGACCGGCGAAACCGTCGAGATTGGCGGCTTTCAGTTCGAAGTTGCCAAGGCAGACGACCGCCGCGTTCATCTGCTGAAGGTGCGTCCGGGACTGAGCGGATGATCCATCTTGGCTGGCGGGCGCTGACACTGCTCTGGCTGTGTCTGGTGGCTTTCGCGTCAGCGGCGCAATCAGCGCCGTCCGGCATCCCTGACGCTACCGGTGAGGACGGCTTTGCGGCGCCGCCGCCTCTGCAGGTGTACCTGCTGACCGTGGAGCCGGGCGAACTTTACTGGCAGCGCTTCGGTCACAACGCGATCTTGTTGCGGGATCCGGACGGCGGTCGCAGCATCAGCTACAACTTCGGCTATTTCGATTTTGCCCAGCAGGATTTCCTGCTGCGCTTCGTTCGTGGCCGCATGCTCTACCAGGCGGTGGCGCTGGATGGCGATGCCGATATCGCCGGATACCTCGAGGATGGGCGGCGGGTCTGGTTGCAGGAATTGCGATTGGAGCCCGAAGCCGTGGCCAAGCTCGCCGCTTATCTGGCCGAGCAGGTGCGCCCGGAGAACCGCGACTATCGCTACGACTACTACACCATCAACTGTTCCACGCGGGTACGCGACGCGCTCGACCTTGCCTTGGGTGGCGCGCTCAAGAAAGCCACCGAGCACCGCTCCCACGGCTGGACCTGGCGGCGTTTCACCCGCGCCTATGCGCAGGGCGTACCCTGGCTCTATCTGGGCACCGATCTGGCGCTGGGACAGCCGGTCGATCAGCCGCTATCGATCTGGGACGAGGGCTTCATCCCGGGTGAGCTCAAGCGCCAGATCCGGGATCTGAAACTGGCCGACGGGCAGCCGCTATTGCTCAGCGAGCAGGTCTTGCCGGCCGGCGCCGACAGCGCTGACATCTGGCCGCTGGCACCGGACTGGCGCGCGCCCTTTGCCGCCATGGGTATCGTGCTGGCAGGCCTGCTGCTGGCGCTGTCGCGTCTCTCGGAAATGTATCCCTGGGGCCGCGTGGCTCTGGCTCTGTCGGGCACCGGACTGTCACTGGTGCTGGGCGCTGCAGGCCTGGTGCTGGCCGGTCTCTGGCTGGGCACCGACCACGCCGCGGCTTACCGCAACGAGAACCTGCTGCTGCTCTCGCCCAGCTGGTGGCTGACGCTACCGGCTTGGATGCAGCTGCTGTGGCGTGAGCAGGTGGCGGGGCGCATCGCGCAGCTGGCGCGGATCGGTGCCTGGATTGCGCTCGGCACGGTGCTGTTCGCAATCCTGTCCAAGGTGTTCCGCAGCTTTGACCAGTCCAATATCGAGTGGTTACTGCTGCTGTCGCCGCTGGTGCTGGTGCTGCGTCTGGTGCTGGTGCGTCGCTGCGTGGCGTAGTGGGTCTCAGCTGATGGGAGTCCCTGCGCTTGTTCGCGCATCAAACAGGGGGCAGGGGGCAAGGGGCAGGGGACCCACGCCGCGTCATGCTCAGATCATGCATCGTGATTGGTCACCTGCCGACTGCCGCTTCGGGTTGAACCTCCGGCGGCGGCCGCGCATGATGCCGGCGCCGAAAGTCCCATCGAGGTGCCCATGGACGAGCTCAAGTCGCCTGCCGACACGCTGCCCCTGCCGACGGCCGTCTCAGCCACCGATCAGGGTCGCAAGCCGGTGGTCAACTGCGTGGCCTATGCCCGCAGTGGCCAGCGCCTGCGCGACACCACGCTGGACGAGATCAGTGACATCCTGGCCGAGGCCGACACCTTCATCTGGCTGGGTCTGCATGAGCCTGACGAGGCGCTGCTGCTGAAGATCCAGGAGGAGTTCGGCCTGCACGATCTGGCCATCGAAGATGCCCAGCACGCGCATCAGCGGCCGAAGATCGAGGTCTACGATGACACTCTGTTCATCGTCGTCCATACCTCGCAGTTCGTCGGCGGCAAGGTACAGTTCGGCGAGACCCACATCTTCCTCGGCAAGCGCTTTCTGATCACCGTGCGCCATGGCGCCTCACTCAGTTATGCCCGCGCCCGCGCCAGCTGCGAACAGACACCGGAAATGCTGGCACTGGGCCCCAGCTTCGGGCTCTATGCGGTACTCGATTTCATCGTCGACAACTACTTCCCGATCGTCAGCAGTTTCGAGGCGGAGCTGAAGGAACTGGAGCAGCGCATCTTCAACGACCGCTTCGACCGCGACACCATCGAACATCTGTATTACCTCAAGCGCGAGCTGGTAACCCTGCGGCTGGCGGTCACGCCCATGCACGACATCCTCAACCAGCTCAAGCGCTTCTTCCCGGGCTTGATCCACGAGGAGGTGCGACTGTATTTCCGTGACGTCTTCGATCACGCCGTGCGCATGAGCGAGGCCACCAGCACCTTGGGGGAGATGATTTCGGCAGCGCTGCAGGTCAATCTGGCCATGGTCTCGGTGGGCCAGAACGAAGTCACCAAGCGACTGGCCGGCTGGGCTGCCATCCTTGCCATTCCGACCACGGTCGGTGCGATCTACGGCATGAATTTCAAGTACATGCCCGAACTCGACTGGCACTACGGCTATGTCACGGTGGTAGGCGTCACCGTGCTGATGTGCATAGCCTTGTATGTACGACTGAAGAAGGCGGAATGGCTATGACGGTACGCGATGCCATCCAGATTCGCGTGGGTACGCTCGCCGATGGCGAGGCCGTGGCTCGGCTGCTGGTGACCATGGGCTATCCGGTGGAGCTCAAGTCGGCCGAAGAGCGCATGCGCGAGCTGGTGGCGCAATCGGATGACAATCTGGTGCTGGTGGCGACCGTGGGCATCGTGGTGGCCGGTGTGGTCGCCGGTCATCTGATCCCGATGCTGCAGCAGGAACAACCGCTGGGCCGGATCACCGCGTTGGCGGTCGATGAGGACCAGCGTGGCCTGGGCGTCGGCAAGCGCCTGCTGGCTGCGGCCGAACGTTGGTTTGCCGATCGTGGCGCCAGCCGCATCGAAGTCACCAGCGCCGAGCATCGCGAGCAGGCCCACGAATTCTTCCGCAAGGCTGGATTTCGGGAGCAGCGCCTGCGACTGATCAAGAATCGGCACTGACAGGCTGCCAGAGCATTTATCCGCCAAGGACGCCCCGGATGCGAAGAGAAGCAGTCGCCGGTCGGTTCACTCATCCGGAACGTCGGATTCGCTAGATTCAAGCAATTGAGTCGAGGAATCCGAATATGAAGTTCGCACTGATCACCGGTGCCAGCGGCGGCGTGGCTCGGGCACTGGCAAGCCGGCTGCGCGAATCCGGTTGGAAACTGGTGCTGGTCAGTCGCGATGTGACGCTGCTGGATCCGGCGGATGGTGATGTGCTGGTTCAGGCCGACGTGTCCACGCCCGGGGGCGCCGAAGCCGCTTTTGCATTGGCGGCCGAACGCGCCGGAATCGTGCCCGATGCCCTGATCAACTGTGCCGGCAACACCCTGATCGCACCTCTGGGTCGGGTCACCGCCGAGGCCCTGCGCGGCTGCATGGCGGCCAATGTCGATACCGCCTTCTTCAGCGTGCAGGCCTACACCAAGGCGCTGGCCGCGGCCAGGAAGACGGGCGACATCGTGCTGTTCAGCTCGGTGGTCGCCGGACTTGGCGTCAGCAATCATGCCGGGATTGCCATGGCCAAGGGCGCCATTGAGGCCCTGGTCCGGTCGGTGGCGGCGGACTTCTCGCATCTGGGCATCCGCATCAACGCCGTGGCCCCGGGATTGATGCGCTCGCCGATGACCGAGCGGATGCTGGTCAACGAGCGCAGCCAGCAGAACATCGCGGCGCAATATCCCCTGGGGCATTATGGCGATGCGGCCGACGGCGCTGCGGTAGCCGCCTGGTTGCTGAGCAGCGATGCACGCTGGATCACCGGTGAGGTCATTCACATGGACGGAGGCTTCAGCGCGGTGCGTCCCCTGGTTCGAAACGCAGGCGCCTGATGTCCACGGCACTGGTCTGGTTCAGACGTGATTTGCGGGTCGCCGACAATCCGGCCCTGTGCGCCGCGGTGGCGGCCGGGCATACGCCGATTCCGGTCTACATCCACGCCCCGCACGAAGAGCAGCCTTGGGAGCCGGGCGCGGCTTCCCGTTGGTGGCTTCATCACAGCCTGCAGGCTCTGGATGGCGAGCTGAAGGCGCTGGGCAGCGCTTTGGTGCTGCGCGTTGGCGACAGCGCCGTCGAGATCGATCGGTTGATCGAACAGACCGGCGCCCGCGCCGTCTACTGGAATCGCTTGTACGACCCGGCACTGGTGCGTCGCGATGCCAGCATCAAGGAGGGCTTGCGCGGCCGCGGCATCGAAGCTCACAGCCACGCCGCATGCCTGATCGCCGAGCCCTGGGAAGTCAAGAACGGCAGCGGTGAGCCCTATCGGGTGTTCACCCCCTTCTGGCGCAAGCTCAAGACCTGTCTGCCGTTGCCGGAACCGCTGCCCGCACCGTCCACCTTGCCCGCACACGGGGTGTCTGGAGTCGAAATCGACAGCCTTGCCTTGTTGCCGCGTATCGATTGGGATCAGGGCTTCTACGGGGTCTGGTCGCCGGGGAGCGAGGGCGCTCTGGAGCAACTCGACGAGTTTGCCATCGGCGCGTTGGAAAACTACGCCCAGGGACGTGACCGCCCGGATCGACCGGGCACCTCAAGGCTGTCGCCAGCGCTGCATTTTGGCGAGATCAGCCCGCGTCAGGTGGCCGATCGCTTGCTGCGCAAGGCCTCGCCGGCCCAGCGGGAACTGGCGGAGCCCTATCTGCGTGAACTGGGCTGGCGTGATTTCGGCCATCACCTGCTGTACCACTTTCCACACACGACCGAGCAACCGCTGCAGACAGGCTTTGCCGATTTCGACTGGGCCGAGGTCGATCTGGCACAGCTCAGTGCCTGGCAGCGTGGACGCACCGGTATTCCGATCATCGACGCCGGCATGCGCCAGCTCTGGAATACTGGATGGATGCACAACCGGGTGCGCATGATCGTGGCCTCGTTCCTGACCAAGAATCTGCGCTACCACTGGCTGCATGGCGCCCGCTGGTTCTGGGACACGCTGGTCGATGCCGATCTCGCGGCCAACACCCAGGGTTGGCAATGGACCGCCGGCAGCGGTGCCGATGCCGCACCGTACTTCCGCATCTTCAATCCGATCACCCAGGGCGAGCGCTTCGACCCCTTGGGCAGCTACGTGCGCAAATACGTGCCGGAACTGGCGCATCTGCCGGCCGAACACATTCATCAACCCTGGAACGTCGGCGGCGTGCGCGGTTATCCCAAGCCCATCGTCGATCTCAAACGCAGCCGCGAGGCGGCGCTGGCGGCATACAGCGAGCTGCGCAAGGGGAGATGAGAAGCGGGGTACGGGGCAGGGGGCACGGGGCGGGGGTTGCGGCCCTCCCGCTCTTGTGGGTCCGGGCTTGTCCGGACGCTTTCTCAGCACGCCGCCAGGAGCGACCAGACAAGTCTGGACCCACAAGAGCCCGATTCCCGTAGCCTTTCCCGTGCCCCGTGCCCCGTGCCCCGTGCCCCGTGCCCCGTGCCCCGTGCCCCGTGCCCTGTGCCCTGTGCCCCTTTCCCCGTGCCCCGTGCCCCGTGCCCCGTGCCCCGTGCCCCGTGCCCCGTGCCCCGTGCCCCGCGCCCCGTGCCCCGTGCCTCAGCGCCGGATCGCAATCACCGCCTGCGGCAGGGCTGCATACACCTGATCGCCGGCGCCGGGTTGAATCGGGTGGCCGCCGGTGAAGCCACCGAAGGAGGGAAGGATCAGGCTCCTTGGCCGCAGCCAGAACACCGGCACGCGCTCGCGCATGCCGACGCCGCTCAGGCGCATCACCGGGTGCAGATGACCGGCCAGCTCTGGCGAAGCGGCGGTCGCTGAGCTTTCATGGACGCACCTCAGGCTGCCGATCTGCAGCGCCGGCAAGCATTCGTCCAGAGGCAGTGCCTGGATGTGCCGGTCGTGATTGCCGACGACCGCGCGCAGCGCCAGTTGCGGATGGCGCCGACGCCAGGCTTTCAGCCGGCTCAACCAGGGCGAATCCGCCCTGACCGCGCCGTGCACCAGATCGCCCAGCACCAGCAGCTGCGACGGGCGAAAGTGCGCGATCAGCTGGTCCAGCCGCGACAGATCAGCTTCAGTGCCGCCATCCGGTACAGCGATGCCGGCACGGCGGAAGATCTCGCTCTTGCCCAGATGCCAGTCGGCAATGACCAGGGCGGCATGATCGGGGAGCAGCAAGGCCCGCTCGGGCAGCAGTTGCAGCCGCTCTCCGTTCCAGCGCAGCTGCACGCTGTCGGCTTCAGTCACGGTCGCTTGGCCTTGTCCGCATGCCTGACTTCCATGGCCTCGGCCATCGCCCGCACCCGTGTCTGCCAGTCTTCCAGGCTGAGTTGCCCGCGCAGACGCTCGGCCCACAGCGGAAATGAAAACGGTGTCAGGGACTGCGGTTCACGCCATTCCACTCGGGCCGCCCCCAGTCGCTGCAGGACGTCGAGAAGCCGCTGGTACTCCAGCTGCTGCTCCAGCACTTCGCGTCGGGCGCAGCCGAGCAGCACATGGCCGGGATCGTGTTCGCTGAGCACATCGAAGAGCAGCGAGCTGGAGACCTGCAGCTGGCGCACGCTGCGCTGTCGCCCCGGAGCGGCCCGCAGCACCAGCCCGGCAATCTGGGCGATCTCGCGGAACTGCCTGCGTCCGAGTTCCGCCAGGTTGACGCTGGCTTCGATGTCAGCCATCAAGCCGGCGGGATCAAGCAGGGCGACTACCTGTTCGGGCGCGAGTGTGATGGGTGCGCGAGAACTCAGCATCAGTCCATGATCATTGACCGCGTAGCTGAAGCTGGCCGGGCGCAGCCGGCCGATCCGTGCCCCGAGCAAGGGCGCCAGGCCTTCATGGACGCTGCGCCCGGCGTAGGGGTAGAGCGCCAGGTGATGACCCTCGCGTGTACGCAGGCGCTCGATCAGCAGCACGCCTGGGCGCGGCAGTGCCGACATTTGCTGCTGCAGCCTCAACATCGGCCCCAGCAGCAGCCATTCGGGTTCATCACCGAAGGGATGGGCCAGCAGCTGCAGCACTTCATCGGCCAGATCACTGCTGAGCGGTAGCCTGCCACCCATCCAGCGGGGAACCGCTCCGGCGCGCCCGCTAACCCGCCGCACCTGAGCCTGCATCTGATGGATGCGCACCAGTTCCAGGCTGCGCCCGGCAAACTGGAAGCGGTCACCGGGCTTGAGGCGGGTGAGGAAACTCTCCTCGACGCTGCCGAGGTAGCCGCCGCTGACAAAGCGCACCTGCATCTGGCTGTCGGCCACGATGGTGCCTATTCCCCAGCGATGCCGCTGCGCCAGCTTGCGGTTCTCGATCCGGTAGCGGCCGTCCATCAACTGCACACGCTGATAGTCCGGATAGCTGGCCAGACTGGCGCCGCCACGAGTGATCAGGTCCAGTACCTGATCAAACTCGCTGTCGCCGAGATCAGCAAAGGCATGGCAACGACGGACTTCGGCCAGCATTGGCGTTCGCTCGAAGCCGCCGCCCAGGGCCAACGTCACCAGATGCTGGGCCAGCACATCCAGACTTCGCGTCAGCGGCTCGCGGGCTTCAATGCGTCCGCGTGCCAGCGCCCGGCGTGTGGCCACGATTTCCAGCAGTTCCAGCATCTGGGTGGCGACAAAGCGGATGCGACTGACTTGTCCGGGTCGATGGCCGCTGCGACCGGCGCGCTGCAGCAGGCGAGCGATGCCTTTGGGACTGCCGATCTGGACGACCTGATCGACGCTGCAGAAATCCACGCCCAGATCCAGCGACGAGGTGGCCACCACTGCCCGCAATCGACCTTCGCGCAGCCCCTGTTCCACCTCGCGCCGGTGCTCTGCATCGAGTGAGCCGTGGTGCAGGGCCAGGGTGTCGTTGTCCAGGGGCCAGACCGCGCTCAGTGCCTGAAACCAGAGTTCAGCCTGCGCCCGGGTGTTGGTGAACAGCAGCGTGCTTTGCGCGGTCAGCACACTGTCCAGCACCTGCGGCAACTGCCGCAGGCCAAGGTGCCCAGCCCAGGGAAAACGCTCGACCTGGGCCGGCAATGCCGAGTCGATGATCAACCGCCGGTGCTCGGGTGCCTGAATCAAGGTGCCGTTGACACCCGGGCCAAGCAGGACCTGCATGGCCTGATCCAGATTGCCCAGCGTCGCCGACACGCCCCAGATCTTCAGTCGCGGATTCAGATCCCGCAGTCGCGCCAGGCACAGCTCCAGTTGCACGCCACGCTTGCTGCCAAGCAACTCATGCCATTCATCGACAATGATCGCATCCAGTTTCGACAGCGCGCCTTGCTCATCGGCATGGGACAGCCGCAGCGACAGGCTCTCGGGTGTGGTGATCAGCGCAAACGGCGGGCGCTTGCGCTGACGGGCGCGGGCGCTGCTGCTGGTGTCGGAGGTTCGTAGTTCGATCGCCAGGCCGAGGCCCAGATCCAGTGACGGTGCCCGCAGATTCTCAAGGGTATCGGCGGCCAATGCTCGCAGCGGCGTGATCCAGAGCACCCGCAATCCCGCCGCCGGTGGCGCCTTTGCAGCCAGTGCATCCAATAGAACGCCACCCCAGACCGCCAGCGTCTTGCCGCTGCCGGTGGGGGCATGCAACAAACCGCTGCGACCCTCGCGCCAAGCCTGCCAGAGCTGCTGCTGGAAGGGCGCTGGCGTCCAGCCACGCTGTGCGAACCAGGCATGCAGCCGCAGCCAGCCGGGGTCGTAGCCTGAGTCGGAATGGGCAAGAACACGCATGGCCGGATTCTGGCCGGCACCCGGTGAGCGTGATGTTCAGATCGGGCCGCCCCGCTGCGCAGTGCGGCCCGGGTGGTTTCGCGTGCTATTCGAAGCCGTTGCGGAAGAGTTCATCGATGCCAGCCGCACTGACCGTGCCACGGGCAACACCGGCTGCACCTGCGCCTTTCCCCGCCTGCGGCGGCAGCGGCGTGTCGACCAATCCCAGCAACGCTGGCTGCAAGGTTTGCGTGCTGGGGTTGTAGACGCCGGCCTCGGCGGCAACCAGCGTGCCCGGTTGTACGGCAGCAAAGAAGGCGTTGGCAGTCATCGGCATGTTGTTGGCGTCTCGAAATGCCGCCAGTGAGCTGTCGATGGTGATGCCCAAGACCAACAGCTCAGGCGCAGCGACCGACGTCACCGGACCGCGCAGCCTGGTGTCGGCCAGGTCCGGATTGCCGCGCTCCCTGACTCGGGTGGCGTAGATCTGGCCGGCGCTGTCGATCAACCCGCGGATTTCCACCTGGCGGGCCGAATTCAGTCCTGACGCCGCGATCCCATCTTCGTCGCGGGTTTGTGGGGTGAATTCCACCGAACTGCCCATGATCACAAGCGAATGCCCCGGGTCGATGTCCGCTGGGGCCAGCGGCGCCTCGAATCGAACCTGAGCCTGGACGAAGCGGATCTCGTTGGCGAGCAGCGTGCGTGCCAGTGCGTCATAGAAGCCCGATACCACCACCCGTACACCCAGGTCCAGATCATCGATCGTGCCACCGCGATATTCAGTCAGCGCTGTGGTGGTCACTTCGGCGCCGAGCAGCGTGAACTGCGCTGGAACAGGCATTGGATCGGGCAGAGCCGAGATGATGCCCTCGACGGCTACCGGAACCGTTCCTGGAGGCGGATTCACCAGCAAGGGATCCAGACAGCCGAGGGCCGTCAATTGGGTCAGCGTGCTTGCCGGCGTATAGCCTGGATCAGCCAGGGCAGAAATTTCCACAAACTGGCCATCCTGCAACGCAGGTACGCAGTTGAGCGGCGTGACACCGGTGAAATCGACCGGCTGGGCGCCGATGGCCAACTGACTGCCTGCCAGTCCGGATACCAGACCCGAGAGTTTCCAGTCGCCGAATCCATTGGCGCGAAAGCGGATGCGGGCGGCCACGATGCTGTTGTTGGCGTCGATGACGCCGCTGACCTCCAGGGAATCACCCAGTGCGAGATTGGCGAGATCACCGCCGGGAACGTCGCGGAGTACGGTGTCCGCGGTCGCCGTGATCGGCTGATTGAGCACGCTCAGAGGATCCAGAGACGTGACCGGCCCCTTGAGCAGATTGCGCAGCGCAATCAGATTGGCCGTGCCCGCTCCGGCGTTGGGCGTGACATTGCTGGCATTGACCTGGGCATTGAATCCCTGTCCCGCGCTGGCGAGTTCGGCGGCGCTGATCGGCGCGCCGTCGAGCGTGATCACGGTGCTGGCCGTGATATCGAACTGATGAGCATCGTTGAGTGTGATGCTCGCTGCCGAGGCGCTGCACAGGCTGGAAAGGCCGAGAGCCGCGCTCAACAGCAGCGCACGCCCGGCGTGCTCCAATCCGGCATGGGGTTGACGGGGGCAAAGTCTGAAATAGCTCATCGCGAACCTCCTGGTGGTCGATGTCCTGCGGGCAGATGTCTTTGGTCGACAGCGGTGAGCGAAAGCCGCGTGTCCTGCAGGGGATCGCTTCGCAGCCTAGTGGCCGAATCAGCCTGAGGAGCGGCCTTGGGCTATTTCACCCAGTGGTGCTGGGTGAGAGTCCCGATCGCCCGGGCTGCCGTGCCGGTTCCAGTCACAGGCGTCCGAGACGGGAACACGCTCTGAGGGGAATCACCCAAGGTCGAATTGACAGGGCCATGGCATCTGCCGCTAAGCTGCAGTCATGAACGCCAGAACGTCAAAATCTGCCGGGCTGCGGGGTGCGCTGCTACTGCTTTGCGCTTTGCCTGGCCCTTTCGGACACGCCCAGACCCAACGATTGGTGGAGGGCAATGGACTCGCTGCCGAATCGGCCTATGCGGTGGCCATCGATGGGACACGTATTGCATCCGGCAGTCCTGGCGAGAGCTCCAGTGCCGGCGCGGTTTACACGCGCGTTTGCAGTCTGGCCGAGTGCACGGCACCGACCCGTATCGCACCTGCCGATCTGGCGCCGGGTGACCTGTATGGATCGGCGTTGGCGATATCCGGCACCACGCTGGCGGTGGCGGCGCCAGGACAGAACCCCGCTTCGGTCTACGTCTACGTATTTGCCGCCGGCAACTGGGTACAGCAGACCCGACTGGTGTCGCCAGATGGTGATGACAGTGCCGGCTTCGGCCGCGCGCTGGCTCTGGACGGTGACCTGCTCTTGATCGGTACGCCCGATGCGCAGGCTGGTCGTGGCGCCGCCTATGTGTACGCGCGCAGCGGGTCGGTCTGGTCGCAGGAGCAACGCCTGGGGGCCGACCTGCCGGCACCGGGTGACCACTTCGGCCATGGCGTCGCGCTCAGCGGCACGACGGCGCTGGTTGGGGCGCCCGGTCGAGCTGGAGCAGGGCTCGGCAGTTTTGCCGTGGGTGCGGCCTATGTCTACGTCGGTACCCTCGGCAATTGGGAACAGCAGGCAATTCTCACGGACGCCTTGGGTAACAACGGCGACAGCTACGGTACTTCGGTCAGCATTGACGGCGATCGTGCGCTGATCGGCGCACCGTTGTCCGCCGCCGGCGCGGGCAGCGTGTATGTGCACCAGCGCCAAGGCAGCGTCTGGTCACTGCAGGCGCAGCTGGCTGCCGCTGCAGGACTGCCGGGTGATCGTCTGGGTTGGTCGGTGGCGCTGGCGGGCGATTTCGCGCTGGCCGGTGCGCCCTATGCCCGCGGGTCCTGCGGCGCCGCAGTCGTGTTCAAACGCATCACCGGCATCTGGCTTGAAGCGCCGGGCGCAGGCGTGGCCAATCCGGTCTTTGGCCAGCTGATCGGCTGGTCGGTGGCCAGTGACAGCCAGCGCTACGTGCTCGGCTCACCCGGCTACGCCGGCGCCAGCGACCATCGTGGCGCCGCCTACTGGTTCGACCCGATCGAGCAGTTGCTCGGAGATGGCTTCGATACCGAATCGGAGACGGCGTGCGTGGATCCGAATGCCTGAATGCTTCACCCAGCGCTCAGTTCCGAAGCTGTCTGTGGGAGCGGGCTCTGCCCGCGAGCTCTTGATCTACTACCGGAGAGCTCGCGGACAGAGTCCGCTCCCACAGGTGCACAGATAGCGACTCATGTCCTCACTCGAACAAGCCGTGCTTGACCGCGTAGCGGATCAATTCGGCGGTGTTGCGCACCCCCAGTTTCTCGATGGCGCGAAAGCGGTGGTTCTCGGCGGTCTTGGTGCTGATGTCCAGCTGCCGGGCGATTTCCTTGGTGGTCAGGCCTTCCACCAGCAGATGAAAGACCTCGCGCTCGCGTGAGGTCAGATCGCGATAGGGGTCGTCGATGCGTGACTGCGGCTGCTGCACCTGCTGGGCCAGCACCTGCGAGGCGTGGGGGCCGTAATAGGCGCGTCCGGCAGCCAACGCCCGCACCGCCTTCAGCAGCTCGCTGCTGGCGCTGTCCTTGAGCAGAAAGCCGGCGGCGCCAGCACGAACCACATGCAGCACGTACTCTTCCTCCGCGTGCATGGTCAGCACCAGGATGCGGGTGTGGTCGAGTTCCTTGCTCAATCGGCGGATCACGTCCAGGCCGTTGAGCTTGGGCATGGACAGATCCAGCACTACCACGTTGGGTTCCAACTGCAGTGCCATTTCCACGGCCTGCATGCCATCAGCAGCTTGTCCTACCACCTGGCAGTCGCCGCTGTGATTGAGCAGCGACACCAGGCCCTCGCGCAGAATGGTGTGGTCGTCCGCCACCAATACCCGGATCATCCTTGTGATTCCTCCTTGCCCAGCGGCAGATTGACGCGCAACTGCAAGCCCTCACCCGGTTGCGACTGCAGCGATAGCTGACCGCCAAACAGGCGCACCCGCTCGCGGATGCTGGCCAGACCGGTGCTGTCGCCGCTGCTGGAGCGAGCCCAGGCGCTGTCGAGATTGCAGCCTACGCCATCATCGACGATCAGCAGTTGCAGCCGTCCGGGTCTTTGACTCAGCCGAATCACCACTTGACCCGCGCGGGCATGCTTGGCGGCGTTGGTCAGCGCTTCCTGGGTGACCCTGAAAATCAGGGTCGACAGATCGCTGTCGATGGTCTCGGGCAACTCACTGATCGACACTTCAATTGCCATTGAGCTGGATTCGGACGATTGCCGCGCCAACCAGCGCAGGGCGGCTTCCAGACCCAGGTCGTCCAGGATCTGCGGGCGTAGCAGTCTCGACAGCGTGCGCGTCTCATGGATGGCGGTGTCGCACAGCGCCAGAGCCTGCTGCAGGGAGTCTGCCGAGGCCAGGGCGTCGCCGCGAACCAGGCCGTCCAGGCGATGGCGCAAGGCCGTCAGGTGCTGGCCGATGCCGTCGTGCAAATCGCGCGCCAAGCGTCGGCGTTCGTCTTCCTGGACCCGCCAGACCGAACGCGCCAGTCGTCTGAAGTGCTGCTCACCGGTCTGTAGTTGGGCCATCAGCTCCTGTTGTTGGCGGCCCAGTTGCAGCAGCTGCCGGCGCAATGCGTCCTGATCGTGCAGGTCTGGAAGCGGAGGGCTCGAATCCTCGATGTTCATGGTGCGCTACCCGCCAGTCCCAGGGATCTGGCCTGGCGCTCAAGTGCCGCCTGCTGCATCGGTGGTGTCTGCTGCTGCAGGCGCAACAGACTCTCCCGGGCATCCGCGAGTACCTGATCGCTGCCCGCGGCCGCCGGTTTCTGCGCCGCCAGTGCATGGATGCGAAAGGCGCGGCCATAGTCGGGGAGACGGGCCAGCAAGGCTCTGGCTTCCTGATAGACGGCGGCCTTGCCTTCCACGTCCACCTGCAATTCGGTCTCGGTCAGGAGCAGGCGAAATGGCACGCTGGCATAGCGCGCCCGCCCCTGGCGCACGGTGGTCAGTTCCTGCAAGGCTTCGGACGTGCGTTTCAGGCTCATCAAGGCGCGGGTGCGCAACAAGCGGGCTGCCAGTTCGTTTCCGAGATTGCGCTGCTCGCTGGCGCTGGCAATGGCATCGTCGGCAGCGCCGAGGGCAATGTCGGGCTGTCCCTGTCCGAGGGCAATTTCACCCTTGCGCCAATGGTACTGACTCGCCTGCTCGCCGCTGGCGGCATTTTCTGGAGATAGCGCTGCGAGCGTCGTCGCCGCCTGCGCCCAGTCGCCCAGATCGCAGTACACCGCAGTCTGCAGCAGTATCATTTCCGAGATGCCGCGTGCGTCTTCGCGTTGCCTGAAAGCCGCCATGGCATTTCCGGCATGGTCCAGTGCGCTGACCATGCGCCCTTCCAGGCGATCCAGTTCAGCCAATCCAGCCTGGGCAATGCTGCGCTCCTCGGCCATCTGCAAGGATTCCGACTCGACCAGGATGTGGTCGAAGCTGGTGCGGGCCTGCGTCCAGGCGCCGCTGGCAGTTTCTGCCAGCGCCAGGCTCTCTCGGGCGTGGACCATGCCGATGCGGTCATCAGCCTGCTGGTAGCTGGCCATGGCCTGTTGCCAGTAGGTCTGGGCATTGTCGAATTCACCCAGCTGGTAGTAGGCGAATCCCACATTGATCTGACTCTGGCCGATTTCGCGCAGATTGCCCTGGGCCTGGCGCAGGCGCAGGGCATCGCGATAGGCGTCAAGGGCGCCGCGGTAATCCCCTTGCTCTTCGGCCAGCACGCCCACGTCGTTGGCCAGATCGGCCATCGCCACGGGATCGCCCAAGGGTTCGACCAGCGACTTGGCGAGCGTCAACGCTGCGCCAGCCGCAGCGTAATCCCCTTGAATCGACCGCACCGTGGACAGGTTGCGCAGACTGGCGGCCTGTCCGCGTATATCTCCGATCGCCTGGCGAAGTCGGGAAGAGGATTCGAAGCGCTCGGCAGCTGCGGCCAACTGCCCCAGCAAGCGATAGCCCAAGCCCAGCGCATTGCCAACGTTGGCCTGCATCCGCACGTCGTTTAATCGATTGGCCAGCACCTGGGCGCGCACCAGATAGTCGTCCACTGCGCGCTTGGCGTCGCCAGACTGGATCGAATACTTGCCGAGGAGATACCAGGCATCGATATTGCGCTGGTCATCTGCGGTCAGTTGAGCCAATTCGCCAATCGCTGACTGAAAGTCGCCGAGCTCGGCCAACGTCCGCGCCATCAGCAGGTGGAGGGCTGGATTGCCCTTCACTGCAGCGGCCAGCGCCTTCAGTTCGTCCTGTGCTGCCGCGTAGTTGCCCAGCAAGACCTGGGCGTAGGCGTGGACGCGCCGGCCAGCAGCGTCAGTGGCCGACGCGGTGGACTCAGCTGCGCGCCGTGCCACGGCCGTGGCTTCGGCAGCGCGACCGTTGCCATCCAGGCTCTCCATCAGCGCCCACCACAGCTCATCGCTGGCGCTCGCCATGGCCAGCTGCGTCATGGCGTCGATCTCGTCACCGACGGGTGCCGCCACTTGCAAACGGCCCAAGGCAGTCAGCACCTCGGGCGCAGGCCAGGGCCGAAGCGATGCCGTGCTTCCCAGCGCACGCTGCAGCTCCTGCTGAATTACGTACAGCGTCGCCGAGATTTCGGCTTCGGTGTCTGCGGATTGGGTGAGGGTCCATCGGGCCTGGGTCAGACCCGGTTCCCACAATGCCAGCGTGACGTTGATCCGGCCGTTGTCGGAACGCTGCATCTGGCCGCCCAATAGCTGCTTCGCCCCGGTCACTTGAAATACCCGCGAGCGCTGACGCTGGGCCGCCTCGGCGTCGAAGCCAAGTTCCGCGAGCACCCGCTTGACCTGCAGCCGACTGGCGCTGTGCAGATTCGCATCTTCGGCCAGACGATCGGACAGCAGGCTGTCGATACCAGCGCCCAACAGCCGATCCACATCGTCCGGGCCAGTCACCTGCAGCGGTAGCGTCACGAGGTCCAGCGTCAAGGCGCTACTTGCGGATGACGAGTTGGCACCGACCGGCAGGCTGGCACGCCATTGATACAAGGCGAAGGCTGCAGCCAGCGACAGGAACACGGCCGTCGCCAGGCCCAGCTTGCTGCGGCCGCTTCGACCAAGGCCAGGCACGCGACGGGAATCGATGGCGGCGATGACCTCCTCGGCGCTCTGGAAGCGATGGGCGGGTTTGAGTTCCAGCAGGTGCGCACACAAACGTACCGCGAAGGCCGGCAATTCTGGCTTGATGGTCGCCACCGACGGCGGATCTCGAACGATTCGTTGCACCATCATTTCCGCTGGCGTGCCGCCGCGAAAGGGCAGGGTGCCGGTCAGCATCTCGAACAGGATCAGTCCCAGCGCATAGAGGTCGCTGCGCCCGTCCAGGGGTTCAGCCCGCGCCTGCTCGGGTGACAGATAAGCCGGCGTGCCGATGATCACGCCGCTGTCGGTAATGCCAGTGTTGCCAGCCGAGCGCGCCACGCCGAAATCAGTGATGCAGGCCTCGCCCTGTTCATTGACCAGCACATTCGCCGGCTTCAAATCACGGTGCACCACGCCGCTGCGATGGGCGGCAGCCAGCCCCAGCGCCAGTTGCCGGGTCATGGTGATGGCTTCCTCGACGGGCAGCGGCCCGCGCTGGTCCAGCAGGCGCTCCAGGGATTGGCCCGGCACATAATCCATGCTGATCAGCCAGGCGTTTTCGTGCTTGACCAGGTCGTGGATACGGACCACATGTGGGCTGGACACCTGCCTGGCCAGCAGCAGTTCCTGGCGGAATCGCTCGAAAGCGTCACGTCGATTGGCCAGCTCCGGGCGCAACAGTTTCAGCGCGACATCAATGTCGAGTTCAGTGTCGTGAGCCTGGTAGACCAGTCCCATACCGCCCATGCCCAATAGTCGCTCGATGCGGAAACGCCCGGCGACCACCGTGCCCGGACTGAAGTCGGATGCAGCCAGCGCGCCAGTGAGCGTGGCCTGATTGACGAGCGTATCCGCTTGCACGAGGCGGTTTGGATTGGTCATCGCGGCGATTCCGCGTCTGCGCCGAGTCTAGTCCATCGCGGTGCACTACCGAGCAGGCGGCTGCCGTCCGGGCCCACAGCCAGACAGGCTGACAGTTGCGCCAGCTGCGCGGCCATCCGTGTCGCGGCCAGCACCGAAGCCGCATGCTCGACCATCGCTGTCAGCAGTTCGGCATCGAGTTCGGTGAACACGTGGGTTTCGTCGGTGGTGTCCGCATAGGCCAGACCCAGCACCTCACCGCGATGCACCAGCGGCAGGCAGGTCAGGGCGCTGATGCCCTGCGCGATCACGCTGGGGCGATCAGCCAGCCAGAGTCGGTCGCGGCGATCGCTGAGATATATGGCTCGGCGTTCGGCAAGCACCCGCTCGATGGCACTGCGACTGCCCTGAAAGGTGGTCGCCGCCAGATCCGCCGGGTTCAGACCATAGCAGGCGGCGACCCGCATCTCGCGCTCGCGATCCAGCGTCAGCAGAAATCCGCGCTGGCATTCGGCCACTTCGACGATGCCATTGAGCAAATCAGCCAGCACCTGCTGCAGCTCGGTATCGGCATGAAGGCGACGGGTCCAGGCAGCAGAGGCTTCACGCCGATCTGCGGCGCGGCTCTCCAGCGCCTGCCGTGTGTCTTGATCAATGATCTCGAACTCGCAATAGACATCGCCCAGCGCAAACCAGCGGCCATGGCTGAGTGGCTGAAAGCTGACTCGCTGGCCGTCGATTCGGGTGCCATTCTTTGAACTCAGATCCTGCAGTTGCCAGTACCCCTCCTCGCTGAGCGACAGGCGGGCGTGTCGTCTGGACACCGAGGCATGGCGCAGCGGGACCTCGCAGGACGGGTCTCGCCCAAGCACGATATCCCGGTCACCTGCCAGCAGATGCAGGGCAACGGCTTGATCGGGGACATGCGTGCTGAGCTTGACCGGCATGCCGTCGCACCCGGTCTCAGGGAACGCCGTTGAGGCGACCGAGCAGGAACTTCAGATGATCAGACTGGCTGACGATCTCGCCTTCGATATTCTGCAGATCGCGCAACGAACGCCAGCGATTCGGCAGTGTTGGACCACCCAGTGCGCCGCAGTGTCCGGTGAGGTCGTCAAGGCGGGCGATCGCCTGGGCATAGTCGCTGACGGCAAAAGCCGAGCGACTGATCGAGGCATCGGTCTGCAGGGTCTGCTTGGCGGTCGGGCCGATCGCGATGCTGGTCAGTTGCGCATCCAGCGCGTCGTATGCCAATTGCGCCTCGGTGGCGTAATCCTGAATCGGATCCAGCACCATCACGAACTCGGAGAAGGTGCCGCTGCTGCCCCGTGAGCGCACGCTGCCGGCGGTCACCGCTGCGGTGATGTCGCGAAAACTGGCACCGATCGGCGCCTTCATCAGGCGATAGGGCGAAAAACCCGTGTAGACCAAGTCAGCGGTATCCAGCTCGATTTCGACTTCGTCGTCAAACTCCAGGCCACATCCCGCCGGCGGTTCCACGGTGATCTTGATCGGAAAGGCGGTGTCGATGATCTGGTTGGCCGGATCCGGCAGACGCGCCTGCACGCTGGCGATGGCCGCGGCATCAAGCACTTCGGCGCTGATGCCCAGACAGGCGGGCGTGAGGTTGACTGGATTGTGGAACTCGAGGTCGAAATCGGCTTCGTAGTCGCCGCCGCCAGGCTTGGGCAGGCTGATGCTGGTACGGGCCTTGCGACCATCGATGATGGTGCTGATGCCTCCGGCCATCACGGGACCTGTCCAGACCCAGAGGCCCAGGATACAGGTCAAGATTTGGCCAGGAATGCGCACGTTTCTTCCTCATTGCTGCTCTATGGGTCAAGGCGCGAGCAGGCAGTCAGCACTCGGCCTGTCCCGATTGTAGATCGCGCCCGCTTCCGTGGTTTGCCTCTCGATCAAAGCAGGCCGCAACAGTACATTGTTTCGCATCGGTCGGTCTGAGGTCACTCAAGGACAGGCAATGCCGTCCAAACTGTCCATGCCGCGGGCGTAGTCATAACTGCCACTTTCGCCGCTGGTGGCGCTCCACTGAAAGCGCATCTGTGCACAGCTGGGGAACTGCACAACCGCACTGCCCCAGGGATTGACCACAACCTGATTCGGATCAAACGCGCTGCCGAACTGTCCACCCGTGGTGACCACGAGCGGAACGGTGATCGAGGTGGCTCCCGCCGTCAGGTCGGCGCTGCCCACGATCCAGCGTTGTTGCCCCTGGAAGTAGGTATACCAGCTCAGGAACAGCACGCGACGCGCACCGACGCTGCCAATCTCGACCAGAATGCCCTCGCCATTGCGTGCCGCGGAGTAATAGCTTCCGCTGAGCTTGCCGGCTATGACGGCATTGCCACCGCTACCGGCGTAAAGCGCCGGATCGAAGGCGGGAATCGCGATGCTGGCGTCCGGGCCGACATCGCTCTCGTAGACCAGGGTGAAGGCCGCATCGTCGTCGAAGGCGAAGGTGCTGTCGAATTCATGGATGACAAAGGATGCGGTGCTCGGCAGATTGCTGCAGAAGCTGGTGCCCTGGCCATCGTTGGGATCGGTGTCCAGAAACAAATCGTCGGTGCGCGCAGCACCGATCATGATCTCCATCTCGGTGCCGCAGACAAAGGGTGTGCCCTGGATCGGCTGCAGGGTCAGGATCAGTTGAGCGTCATTGCCACCGCAGGGCACGCGCCAGGCCGTGCCCCGCAAGCGCGCGGCGGCGGACGTCTGCACGTCGAAGGTCCAACTGGGTCCGCTCGGGGTGGTCGGAATGGGCGTCGGTACGCAGTTGCGTGTGATCTCCTTCAAGCCCGATTCGCGCTGTTTCGGACTCAGTCGCAGCTGTTGTTCGGCGGCCGTCCATTGCTGTTCCGCTGGTGTGGCGGCAAATGCTGACTGATTCCAGCAAAGCGGGGTCAACAACAGGCTCAGCGTCGTGAGCAGACACGAGAAGGCATCGGTCTTCATGTACTTTGACTCCGCACGGCAGGTTTGTGCATCACTCTACTCGAACAGGGCCGACCGGTTCGTTGCCTGAGGAACCCGCCGTGCCGCCGCTGGGTGTTTGTACCCAGCCACTGGCCTGGCGGTGACAGTGATGGACAAGCTGGCCTCGCTCGTGTCTTTATCAGCGCCTGTCAACAGGACCTCGACAGAGTGATGAAGGCACCGCCGCCAAACCGTGAATCCGGAGCTCGCCTGGCAGTCCTGCTGGATGCCCTGATCCGGCGATTTGGGCGGGCCGCCCACCTGATCGCCGTCTTGTTGGTGTATCTGATCGTAGCTGTGGCCATCGGTCTGGCCCTGGCTCCAGCCTTGTGGATGCTGAGTGAATGGCTGCCGTGGGCGCTGGCGCAGTCGTCCTGGCTGCGCTGGCCGTTCGCGGGCCTGGGTTTCGGCCTGGCCTTCCTGATGGCCGGCTTCACCTTGCTGATCGTGGTGCCGGTGCTGAATCTGATTCTGCCGACGCGGATCCGCAGCTATCACGGCGCCTATTACTCGATCGCCGCCGTGCCCTGGTTCCTGCACAACGCGCTGTTCTATCTGGTGCGCTACACCTTCCTGCTGTACGTCACGCTGACGCCCTTCGGACCGTGGTTTCTGCGGGCCATGGGCATGCGTCTGGGCAAGCGCGCCTTCATCAACACCGAGCTGATCTCCGATCCGCAGCTGATCACCCTGGGCGACGATGTGGTCATCGGCGGCAGCGTCACCCTGTTCGCGCATTGGGGCGGGGGCGGGCATCTGTCGATCGAACCGGTCCTGATCGAAGCCGGCGCCACCATCGGCGAGAAAGCGACGGTGATGGGCGACGTCCACGTCGGCGCTGGTGCCACGATCCTGCCGCACTCGGTATTGCTGCCTGGCGCGCGCGTCGGCGCCGGAGAAACCTGGGGCGGCGTGCCGGCGCGGCGGCTCGGTCCCGAGGAGATGTTGGCGATGGGATTGCATGGACACCACCAGCCGCGAACACACTAGAAATGCAACCGTAGGTCACGTTGGCCGCACAGGGGCCTACGTGACACGGTGAAGCCGGAAGCCCGCGAATGTGCCGTTGCCTGAGTAGGTTTCGTTGGCCGCAACGCGGCCTACGTGACACGGTGAAGCCGCATCGCACCCAGGAACCCAATCAGAACGCGTTGATCCCGGTGATCTCGCGACCGACCACCAGCTGATGCACGGTTTCCGTGCCCTCATAGGTGATCACGCTTTCCAGGTTCAGGCCATGACGGATCGGGCTGTATTCCACGGTGATGCCGGCGCCGCCGAGGATGTCGCGGGCTTCGCGGGCGATGTCGATGGCCATGCGCACATTGTTCCATTTGGCCAGGCTGACCTGGGTGGGCTGCATGGTGCCTGCATCCTTCAATCGACCGAGCTGCAGCGACAGCAGCTGAGCCAGCGTGATACGGCGCGCCATGTCGGCCAGCTTCAGCTGCACCGCCTGCGTGCCAGCGATCGGCTTGCCAAAGATGATCCGGGTCTTGCTGTACTCGAGTACATCGCGATAGCAGGCGATGGCCGCACCGATCGGACCCCAGGTGATGCCGTAGCGGGCCTGCGTCAGGCAGGACAGCGGTCCTTTGAGGCCGCGCACATTCGGCAGGCGCTGGCTGTCGGGCACGCGCACGTCGTCAAAGAACAGCGCACTGGTGACCGAGGCGCGCAGGCTCATCTTGCGCTCGATGTTCTGGGTGGCGAAACCGGGCGTGCCCTTTTCGACGATGAAGCCCTGAATGCCTTCTTCGGTCATCGCCCAGACGATGGCGATGTTGGCCACGCCGCCGTTGGTGATCCACATCTTCGAGCCGTTGATGACCCAGTCGCCGCCGTCGCGCTTGGCATGGGTTTTCATGTTGCCGGGGTCGGAGCCGCCATGCGGCTCGGTCAGGCCGAAGCAACCGATGATCTCGCCGCGTGCCATGCCCGGCAGGTACTTTTTCCGCTGCTCGTCGGAGCCGAAGGCGTAGATCGGATACATGCACAAGCTGGATTGCACCGATACAAAGCTGCGGATGCCCGAATCGCCGCGCTCCAGTTCCTGGCAGATCAGACCGTACATCACGCTGCTCATGTTGGCGCAGCCATACTCCTCCGGCAGGCTGGAGCCAAGCAGGCCCAGCGAGGCGATTTCCGGGATCAGTTCCGACGGGAACCGGTGCTGATCGAAACAGTCGCCGATGATCGGGATCACCTTCTCGTCGGTGAATCGCGCCACCGTGTCTTGCACCATGCGTTCCTCGTCCGACAGCAGCGAACGCACATCAAACAAATCGGAAGGGTCCAGCGAGGAAGGCTTCTGCGCCATGGGTGAGCACCGAGGTTCAAAGAGCAGCGCAGTATAGTTGTATCAATGTGAACGGATCAGCGCCGTTGGGTGGGCGAGGGCAGAACGAGAGGGCGGGCGAGAGGCCGAGGCTACAATTGACCCTGGCGTCATCGCGAGCCATCTGCGTCGGCCCGACACTGCACGCTGGCCATGAGCCCGCCTGGTGCGCGTAGCCCGTTGTGCCGCGCAGCGGCTCAGCGGGGCTCTTTGGCGTCACCTCCTGCAGAGCGCTACGCGCACTTCGGGCTACAAAAGCCGGCTCTTGCCGGAATATGGGAATTCAATGACTTGGGACATGGGTTCATGGAGAGGAGCGTGGCGACGGAGCATTCCAGGCTATTACCAGGGCGCATCTGGATTGCTTCGCTGCGCTCGCAATGACGCCGGGGGGTCATGGCCGGTGGGCAGTGTCGGGCCGATACAGGTGGCTCGCAACGACGCCACTACGATGCAAGATTCTTCGTGCCCTCGTGCCCTCTCGCCCTCGTGCCCCTTACGGATTCGCCCGCCTGGCCTTGGCCCGTGCAATCGCTTCCGCCAGGGTGCTGGCGCCAGTCTCGCGCTTCAGGTCTGCGCGCTTGGCCTCGATCTTCTCGGCTTGTTCCTGACGCCTGCGTACATTGCGGGCCTGATGGGCATGGTAGCGCTGGCGGAAGTGATCGGCCTCGATCGCGTCGATGGGCCCACGCGCGGCACCATCGCGAGCCGTATCCGGCACCATGATGATGCAATCGACCGGGCACGGCGCGATGCACAACTCGCAACCGTTGCACTCGATGGCGATCACCGTGTGCATGCGCTTGTTGGCCCCCAGGATCGCATCCACCGGGCAGGCCGGCAGGCATTTGGTGCAGCCGATGCAGTGTTCCTCCAGGATGAAGGCCACCTCGCGCGGCTTCTCCTCACCATTGGCCGGATTCAGCGGCAGCGCCGACCTGCCGGTCAGCGCCGACAGCGCTTCAATGGTCGCCGCGCCGCCCGGCGGGCACCGGTTGATCTCGGCCTCGCCGGCCGCGATCGCCTGTGCGTAGGGCAGGCAACCCTGATAGCCGCAGCGCGTGCATTGGGTCTGCGGCAGCAGGGCGTCGATGGCGGTGGGGTCCAGCGTGTGATTCATCAGTGCCCTGCTACCCAGATACCGCGACAAGATGACATGGCGACCCGATCGGAGCCACGGTAGGAGCGCCCTTGTGGCGCGACCCCCACTGGTCGCGCCACAAGGGCGCTCCTACGGAAAAGACAAGCGGGCCCCGGGATGTCACCGGTGTACGGTCTACTTCACCCGCATCCCCGGCTGCGCGCCATCATCCGGCGCCAGCAGGAAGGGTCCGCCGCGCTCGTCCGAGGCCGCCAGTACCATGCCTTCGGATAGCCCAAAGCGCATCTTCCGCGATGCCAGATTGGCGACCATGACCGTCAAACGACCGACCAGGGTCGCCGGATCGTAGGCGCTCTTGATGCCGGCAAACACCTGACGCGTGCCCAGCGCGCCGATGTCCAGCTGCAGGCGCAGCAGTTTGTCGGCCTCGGGCACGGCTTCGGCGGCGGTGATACGGGCGATGCGCAGGTCCACAGCGGTGAACTGGTCGATGGTGATGAGTTGGTCGGGACCGGGGACCCGGGACCCGGGACCCGCAGAAGCGGGCTCGCCCCCTGTGGGAGCGGCTTCAGCCGCGACTGCTTTTGCAGAGGCCTTTTTCGCCGCCTTGGGCGCTTCCGGCGCTGCCGCCAGGGTGTCTTTCGAAGCCTCGATCATGGCCTCGACCTGCTTCGGGTCCACCCGCGTCGCCAGTGCACTGAAAGGCGAGATGGGGTGGCCTTGGGGTAGCGGATCGGCGACATCGTCGAAATGCCGGATTTCCGCGCCGAGAAATTCTTCGCAGTCCTGGGCCAGGCTGGGAACGATGGGCTTCAGCCACGCGGCCAGCAATCGGAACATCGAAATGCCCAGCGAGACGATGGCGTGCAGCTCTTCGCGTTTGGCCTCGTCCTTGGCCAGCACCCAGGGTGCACGCTCGGCGATCTGGGCATTGACGGCGTCGGCCACAGCCATGGTTTCGCGCAGCACCAGCCCGAAATCCCGTGCCCGATAGGCGTCGCCACAGCGCGCGTACAGGCGCATCGACTGCTCGTGATAGAAGATGCGGTCGGCATCGTTCAGTGACGCCAGCCGGCCGTCAAAGAACTTGGCCACAAAGCCGGCGCAGCGGCTGGCGATGTTGACAAACTTGCCGACCAGATCAGCATTCACGCGCAGCGCGAAATCGTCGAGATTCAGGTCCAGATCCTCGACGCCGCCGCTGGACTTGCCGGCGTAGTAGTAGCGCAGATAGGCCGGGTTGAGGCCGGCATCGAGGTACGTGCGGGCCTGGATGAAGGTGCCACGCGACTTGCTCATCTTGGCGCCGTTGACGGTCAGATAGCCGTTGACGTGCAGCGCCGTGGGCACTCGATAGCCGGCGCCGTAGAGCACTGCCGGCCAGAACAGCCCGTGGAAATTGACGATGTCCTTGCCGATGAAATGGTGCAGCTCGGTCTTGCTGCCGGGCATCAGGTAGCGGTTGTAGTCGACGCCGGTGCGATCGCAATAGGCGCGGAAACTGGCGAGGTAGCCGATCGGCGCGTCCAGCCACACGTAGAAATACTTGCCGGGTGCGCCGGGGATCTCGAAACCGAAATAGGGCGCGTCGCGGGAGATGTCCCAGGCCTTCAGGCCAGAATCCAGCCATTCGCGCAACTTGGCGCGCACGCCGGGATGTGCCACCGTCTCCTGGGCCAGGTAGTCAGTCAGGAAATCCTGGTACTGCCCGAGCTCGAAGAAATAGTGCTCGGATTCGCGCAGCTCCGGCTGTGCCCCGGAAATCACCGAGCGCGGATTCTTGAGATCGGTGGGTGCGTAGGTGGCGCCACAGTTCTCGCAATTGTCGCCGTACTGGTCAGCCGTGCCGCACTTGGGGCATTCGCCCTTGACATAGCGGTCGGGCAGAAACAGCGACTTGACCGGGTCATAGTACTGCTCGACGCTGCGCGAGCTGATCGATCCCCGCGCCTTCAGGGCCGCGTAGATCGACTCGGTGATCAGCCGATTCTCTTCCGAATGGGTGCTGTGGTAGTGGTCAAAGCGGACCGAAAAATCTTCGAAATCACGCTCATGCGCGGCTTTCATCGGAGCGACGAACTGCTCCGGCGTGGTGCCAGCCTTCTCGGCCGCCAGCATGATCGGCGTGCCGTGGGTGTCGTCGGCACACACGAAATGCACCGTGTTCCCCATCAAACGCTGAGCCCGCACCCAGATGTCGGCCTGGATGTAGCCCACCAGATGACCCAGATGCAACTGGCCGTTGGCATAGGGCAGGGCATTGGTGACCAGAATGTCGCGTGCTTCCATGTTCTCTATTCAGCATCCTTGGCAAGACCGGGATTATGGCAGGGGCTTGGCTGGTTGTCGGTTGTCGGTTGCTGGTTGTCGGTAAGAGCGGGTTCACGCTGGGGCGCGGAGCAGGGCTCTTGTAGGTCCAGACTTGTCTGGACGCTATTCGATCAGCGGGCCAAGAGCGTCCAGCCCAGTCTGAACCTGAAGCAGCTCTTCTCCGCGCCCTCCGCGTCTCAGCGTGCAACGGCTCCTGCCGCCAACCGCCAACCGACAACCGACAACCATCACCACCGCTCCCGCATACTCTCGCGCCTGATGCTTGAGGAGAATGAACATGACTGACTTGACCCAGGATGTGGTGCGCGAACTGCTCACCGGATTCATCGACCCCAATCACGGCGAGAACCTGGTGGCCTGCGGATCGGTGCGTGGCGTGGGGGTGGATGGCGCCAATGTGGCGGTCGAGATTGCCCTTGGTTACCCGGCCGAGAGCTGGGCCGATACCCTGGCCGCGCAGGTTCAGACCTTTCTGGAAGCCGACCCGCGCATCAACCGTGCTGTGGTAGACGTGACCTGGCATGTCATCGCCCACAAGGTGCAGCAGGGCCTCACGCCCCTGCCGGAGATCAAGAACATCATCGCCGTGGCCAGTGGCAAGGGTGGCGTCGGCAAGAGCACCACCGCTGTGAACCTGGCGCTGGCGCTGCAGGCCGAGGGTGCGACGGTCGGCATTCTGGACGCCGACATCTACGGCCCCAGCCAACCGCGCATGCTCGGGATCAGTGGCAAGCCAGACACCCGCGACGGCAAGGTCATCGTGCCCAAGCAGGCGCATGGTCTGCAGGTGATGTCGATCGGCTTCATGATCGAGGAAGACACGCCGATGATCTGGCGCGGCCCCATGGTCACCCAGGCCTTGCAGCAGCTGCTCAATGAAACCGACTGGCAGGGCCTGGATTATCTGGTCATCGATCTGCCGCCCGGCACCGGCGATATCCAGCTCACGCTGTGCCAGCGGGTGCCAGTCTCCGGTGCCGTGATCGTCACCACGCCCCAGGACATCGCCCTGCTGGATGCGCGCAAGGGGCTGAAAATGTTCGAGAAAGTGGCGGTGCCAGTGTTGGGTATCGTCGAGAACATGAGCACCCACGTATGCTCCAACTGCGGCCACGAAGAGCCGATCTTCGGGTCCGGCGGCGGCGCATCCATGGCCGAACAGTACGGTGTGCCGCTGCTGGGTCAGCTGCCGCTGGACATGCGCATCCGCGAGGAAGTCGATTCCGGTCATCCCACGGTGGTCGCCGCACCGGATTCAGCCATCGCCGCCACCTACCGGGAAATTGCGCGCAAGGTCGCCGGTCGCCTGAGTCGGCAGGCCCGCAACAAGTCGATCGGCTTTCCCAATATCGTCATTCAGAGTACCTGAGGCGGGCTTCGCCTCGCGGAAATATCAGAAACGCCGAGTTCAGCTCGGCGACCCGAAGGTCGTTCTGGTCACTGAACATCGCCATCGTCACCAAGTGCAATCGCCTCGGGTCGGAGCTATCTTGTAGTCCAAGACAGCAGTGGAGACCCGCCATGTGGCAACGAATCCTTCTGACGGCATTGCTCGCGACCAGCAGTGTGGTTCTGGCTGAAACACCTGCCGAGATACCTCTCAAGGACTTCTGGCGACATTCCGAGTTCGAGCAGATCCGTATTTCGCCCGATGGCAAGTACCTGGCCGCTACCGTCCCGGATGAAGACACCCGGGCGCTGGTGATCTTCACCCGCAAGGATCGCAAGATCACAGGCGTGGCACGATTCACCGACAAGCGCCAGGTGGGTGGCTTCACCTGGGTCAACAAGGAGCGCGTTGGGTTCACGATGAGCGATCGACAAGGCCGGTTGGTGCGGCCCCTGCAGCGCGGCGAACTCCTGTTCATGCGCGCCGATGGCAAGGACAAGGCGGCCTACGCCGGGGGGCGACGCAGCACCCAGTTGACAACAACATTGCGCGATGGCGGTGATTACGTGATCGTCACCGACTACCTCTGGAGCGGCCGCGAAGACGAGTTCGATACGGTGCTTTACAAGGTCAATGCCAAGACCGGCAAGGGTCAGAAG